>DATDNL010000308.1:0-5385 GCA_036518315.1 Flavisolibacter sp.
CAGAAGACTCTTCCAAAAACAACGGTGAAGAGGATAATAAACACCATAAAGGTGAGCAGGCCGATCGCAAATATGAAAAAGTCCTGGGGCCAGAATATCTGCCCAAAGAGAATAAACTTTCTTCCAATGACATTGAAAAGAAAGAGCGGCTGCCCCTTGTATTTAACAAAAGGAAGGGTAAAGAATATCGCGAGGTAAACCAGCGAAGCAATCGTTCTCCAGCGATACAATTTACCCTTTGGTTTTTTAGGGAACAGGAAGTTTCGCTTGCCTTTTTTATCGATCGTTGCAACAGAGTCCCTGAAAGACTGGTCGATCAGGTCCTTCTTAACTTCGACTATTTCGTGGTATGTTTCGTTTGATGTGTTCATTATTTCTTGGTAACGGTGCTGTCGGATTTAGCTGTTGAATTACCAGGCTTTGAGTCGACAACCAGGTCACCCTGCGGCGCTTTCGGGTTAGGCGGGTTGGTACCGGCCAGGCTTTTCACATAGCTCGCCAGTTGCTTTATCTGGGTAGGAGAGTACATGTTTTTCCAGGAAGGCATTCCTTTATCAGGGTAACCGAATTTGATGGTTTTGAATACATCATTGATGGTTCCACCATGAAGCCAATACTTATCAGTCAGGTTAGGGCCAACCAGGCCTTCTCCTTTGGCACCATGACAAGAAAAGCAGTTCGAATGAAAGAGTTTATCACCCTCGGCAATTCCGGCAGCATCCGCCATGGTTACGGTTTTCTCGTCTACCGTTTCACCAGTCGTTTTACGATACTCTTCTATTTGAGCAGCAGCCACTTTCATTTCCTGGTCGTATTCCTGCATAGGGTCGGGACCGGTTTTCCAAACATGGTAACGAAGGAGGTACAGGCCGGCAATGGCAATCGTGATATAGAAACCGTATTTCCACCACGGTGGGAGTGCATTGTCTAGCTCTTTGATGCCGTCATAGTCGTGATCAAGCAGAATGTCTTCTTCTCTTTCAATGGGAACGGCCCTTGTAAAGAATTGCCTGTTCATTGTCGTCCACCAATGTCTGAGAGAGAATCCTTTCCCTTCTTTTTTCAACACTTCATTAGCACTATACAATACAACGGCAAGGAAAAAGAAGATGACGAGTAAGACAGCCGCTGTCGTCCAATAGAGCCATGCGTCAGGGTTTGGTGCAACTTTTTTCGTTGCTTGTGCTGATGCTGCCACACCGATGCAGGCGAACAGCAGGCAAGGAGCTATGTATTTTATTGTCTGTCTCATTGTGTCACGCTTGTTTTATTGAGTTTACATAACTGTTGTCTTCATCTAGGTCCAGTGGTAGATTCTTTATCTCTTCGACCTTCCTTTTATCCATCTTCGTTACATACCACAATACCGCGATAAAGAACAGTACGAAAATGAAGAGGGATATAATCGGGTAGATATCAATCCCATCTATAGTTTCAGCATATTGCTTAATGAATTTGAACATGGCTTATTGGTTTTCAGCAATGATTTTGTTTTTGGTAATGTCAGTTCCCAGTCTTTGCAGGTAAGCAATAACGGCTATGATCTCCTTATCAGGCTTTACACCTACGCTGTTCTTTTTAAGGTCAGATGCGATCTCATTTGCTTGTTTTACCAGGTCTTCGTTCGCTACTTTGTCATAACCCGCCGGGTAAGGAACACCTAACTTCTGCATGGTCCTGATCTTTGTCGGTGTAGTACTGGTGTCAAGCACATTGTCAATCAGGAAAGAGTATGGCGGCATCACAGACCCTGTTGAAATGGATTGTGGATCATCGAGGTGGTTAAAGTGCCATACGTTCGACTTCTTATTGTTACCGGCACCTTCGCGGGCGAGATCCGGACCTGTTCTCTTGGAACCCCACTGGAATGGATGATCATATACAAATTCACCAGCTTTTGAGTATTCACCATAGCGTTCTGTTTCCGAACGGAATGGACGGATCATTTGTGAGTGACAGAGGTAACAACCTTCACGCACATAAATATCCCTTCCCTGCAATTCAAGTGGAGTGTAAGGCTTCACACTTGCGATGGTCGGGATGTTTGATTTGATCATGAACGTAGGGATCATTTCAACCGCACCGCCAATCAGGATCACAATAAGGGTAGCGATGAGGAAAGGTGTGGGCCTTCTTTCGATCCATCTATGCCAGTGTTCCCCTTGATGCTTGTGGTATACATTTTCCAGTGCAGGAGCTTCTGCCTTTTCATTGGCGAGAACTTTTGCCCCCGCAACCGTTTTAAACAGGTTGTACATCATTACGATGGCACCGATTACGAACAACGCTCCGCCAAAACCACGTACTGCATAGAAAGGCCTCATAAAGTTTACGGTATCAAGGAACTGGTATTTCAATTGACCGCTTGGAGTAAACTGCTTCCACATGGAAGATTGCATGAAACCAGCCATATACATTGGGATGGCATAGAACAAGATGCCAAGAGTCGCTATCCAGAAATGGAAATTGGCAAGCTTCTTTGAATGCAGCTCAGTCCTGAATATTCGGGGAATGATCCAGTACAGGATTCCAAAGGTTAGCATACCATTCCAGCCTAAGCCACCAACGTGCACGTGCGCTATGGTCCAGTCGGTGAAGTGAGATACGGCGTTGATTGTTTTCAGCGAGAGCATCGGGCCTTCAAACGTTGCCATACCGTAAGCGGTAACGGCGACAACCATGAACTTCAGGATCACGTCGTCGCGAACCTTGTCCCAGGCACCACGTAGTGTCAACAACCCATTGATCATACCTCCCCAGCTTGGGAAGATCAGCATGACGGAGAATACGATACCCAGTGATTGAGCCCAGTTAGGTAATGCTGTATATAACAGGTGGTGCGGACCTGCCCATATATAAAGGAAGATTAGTGCCCAGAAGTGAATGATGGAAAGTTTGTAAGAGTATACAGGGCGATTCGCTGCCTTAGGCAGGAAGTAATACATCAAACCGAGGTAAGGTGTGGTCAGGAAGAATGCCACCGCGTTGTGTCCGTACCACCACTGCACCAGTGCGTCCTGAACTCCCGCATATACCGGGTAGCTTTTCAGGAAACTGACCGGTACTTCGATTGAGTTTACAATATGAAGAACAGCAACTGTAACAAAAGTTGCGATATAGAACCACACAGCTACATACAGGTGCCTTTCTCTTCTTTTTAGAATAGTGGCGAACATGTTCCAACCGAATACAACCCAGATAACGGTGATAGCAATATCAATTGGCCATTCAAGTTCTGCATATTCTTTACCGGTGGTAAAGCCTAGAGGTAAAGTCAGAGCGGCAGCAACGATAATTAACTGCCATCCCCAAAAGTGGATTCTGCTGGCTTTGGCACTCCACATCCGGCTCTTCAGCAGTCGCTGAATAGAATAATAGTATCCCATGAAGATACCGTTACCCACGAAGGCGAAGATCACTGCATTGGTGTGCAGGGGCCTTAAGCGTCCGAAGTTTAGCCAGGGGGCGATATTCAAACCCGCAGGAAAGGGCTTTGGAAATACAAGTTCCAGCGCAACCCATAAACCGGCGAGCATTCCAACTACACCCCAGATAATAGTGGCGTAGGCGAAGTTGCGGACAATGGCATTGTCGTAATAGAACGTTTCTCTCTTCCCCGATATGGGTGGTTCAGCAACTGATGTTGTAAGAGTTGTTTGTTCCAATTGCATTTTGTTGATTTTATTTTTTAGACTGTTTTTCTTCGGTGGCGACGGGATCGTCAAAGAGGATGCGGACGGAAGGAGCGTAGTCATCGTCATACTGTCCTTTCCTGACCGACCAGATAAAGGCGCCCAGGAAGCCTCCGGCAACGATTACACTGACTATGACAAGTACAATAAGTACGCTCATACAAGGGTATTAAGAGTCAAAAGTATTTTTATGTTCATGCGTGATAAATGAGAGCTATCATCGTAAAACATGACTAAAATCATCTTTATAATCCTCTTTGCCTGGCTGCTATTCCCGTCGCCACCGTCACGAATGCCACAACGGTGATGGAACTAATAGGCATCAGGATGGCAGCCACCATCGGCGACAGGTGTGCAGTGAGCGCAAAGCTTAGCCCAACTAAATTGTAGAGGATCGAAATGATCCAGCTTGCCAGCACTACTCTCTTTCCTGCCCTCGCATAACTTAAAAAAGCGGCCAGTTTACTTACATTATTGCTGTCAAGAATTCCGTCGCTGGCAGGAGTGAACTGGCTGGTGTTCTCACTTACCGCTATTCCTACATCACTTTGTTTTAAGGCGCCTGCGTCGTTCAGGCCATCACCCAGCATCAACACTCTCCTGGAGGTGTTCTCTTTGAGTTCTTTTATGTATTCGAGTTTGTCTTGTGGCGACTGGCAAAACATCAAAGGCGCGAGAGAGAAATAATTTTGCAGTTGCTTCTTCTCGGCATCATTGTCTCCCGAGAGGATATGGAGTTGGTAGTTCTTCGATTCCAGTTTCTTGGCCATTTCGCTAACACCATCGCGGTACAGGTTATGAATGCGGTAGTAGCCCTTTACATCTTTGTCTATCGAAACCCATACTTCGGAAGAATTGTTTTTGTTGTCCGAAAGACCGGTTACAAAACGGCAGGAGCCGATGCGAACCTGTTTGCCGTCAACGATGCCCTGGGCACCCTTGCCCGGCAGTTCCTTGAATTCTTTGACCGGGAAGGGAAGAATGGTATGTACCCGGAGCAAATGATTCTTTACCAGGCTGCTTAGGGGATGAGCTGAATCTTTGGTGATGGCGCAAACGAAACTCCTTTCTGCTCTTGTCAGGGGAACACCACTGTAGTCAACTGACGCAGTAGAAGTGTGGGTAAGCGTTCCTGTCTTGTCAAACACGATCGTGTTAATGCGTGACATCGCTTCTATCACCGACGCATTTTTCAGGTACAATCTGTTCTTGCCAAAATACCTGAGCATGTTGCCAAAAGTGAACGTTGATGACAACAAGAGCGAACAGGGACAGGCGACAATCAGTGCAGAAGAAATGGCCGGAAGAACATTCTTCGGTTCCGCGAACGCCCAATAGATACCGCCCATGGCAGCCAGGGCGAACAAGGTGACAGTGAAATAGCGACTCCATGGATGAATGAAAGATTTGTCTCTATTCTTCTGGTCGCCGTAGAAATCATTGTTGTTCCAAAGCTGGGTAATGTAACTCTGGTTTACCGGTTTGATGACCATCAACTCTATCCGTCCGCCTAATTGCCGGGCACCCGCATAGATCAACTCACCCTTCTTCCTAAGAACAGGCGTGTTTTCACCCGATACGAAACTGTAATCGATGCTGGCTTCGCCATTGATCAATACAGAGTCGGCAGGCACCATTTCCATGTGCCGCACGATGATCTGATCATTCTTCTTTAAGCTACTGATAGTTGAAG
>DATDNL010000309.1:0-2511 GCA_036518315.1 Flavisolibacter sp.
AGCCGGGCTTGCCGCGAGCAGTGCAGCCTTTGCCCTGACTGCCTTCACGATTCGAGCTGAGATTCGCTCCCTGTTAAAGCTGCCAAACACACGGTTATACTCGGCAAGTGTCATACCGGTATATTTTGAAGGAACAGAAGAAGCGTCAACGAAGTCGAGGGGTAGATATTTCTCAGCTTCCGTAAGGTCTTTGTAAATCTGTGTCATACACTGGTCGAACGTACTGCGCTGAGTCGAGAAATCAGAATTGGCGTCAAGCACTTGCGTAAGAATAGGCACTCCAAGCATTTGACCACTGGAGCTCGGACCAGCGTGAGCCTGCAGAAGATGCAGCAAAAACAGGCCTCTCAATCCATATGCCTCACCTTTAAGACGGTCAGCAAACAAAGTCCTTACGTTCTTACTCGATGGAGCCCAGTTTATAGTGTCCACCTGTTTAAGAAACAGGTTCAGGTAAGAAATAGCCGTAAAAGAGTTTGTCCACTGTTCTACCGGGTTGTTAGCTGCAGACCAGGAGCCTGTTGCCATATTCAGAAAAGCGCTGAATTTATCATTTGTGACGGCATCATCTGTGGCAACATCGTTGAAGGAGTAGCCATTCGTCGGGAGACGCGTATACGCGTTCATGATGATCCCCTCAGCAAAATAGGGGTCGCTATATATACTTTCTAAAGTGCGATGATTATCATCAAGGGGGGACAGCACCTTTTTACATCCGGCCAGCATCACACCAAGTACAATTAGCGCCAGGATACTTTTATACATCTTAATCATTTTAATTGTGTAGGATTGTGATTTTAGAATTTAGCTCTTAAACCGGCATTGTAGTACCTGAACTGAGGAGTGCCAGCCACCGTCATATCCAGTACGTCACGATTCTTAGAGAATCGCACAAGGTTTCCACCGGAAACATAAATGCCTAAATCCTTAAAGAGACCATTGTTTACAACTTTGCTTGTGAAATTGTACGTAAGCTGCACCTTGCTTAAATTGAATTGGTCCGTCTTATACAGCCAGAAATCCGAATAGCGGAAGTCATTGGCATTCTGTGACGAACTCAATCGAGGGAATTTAGCAGTGGCTTTTGTAGCTGTTGTCCAGCGATCCCAAACTACATCGGAATATTTAGCATCACCGGCTACCCAGTAATATGTATTGTTTCTTACGCCGTTTCCGCCTTGAGAACCCGTTCCAAGAACGAAAAGATTTAAGTTTTTAAAGCCTGCTGAAAATGTAATACCGTATGTGAATGGTGCAATCCAGCGACCGATCATCACCTCATCTTTGGAATCGATTACCTTGTCGCCATTTTGATCGATATACTTAATATCACCGGGTTTAACCTCGCTGAACATTTGTCTTGGACTGTTATCAATGTCAGCCTGGTCGGCAAAGAATCCGTTGCTTACCAGTCCAAAAATCGCGTCAGCAGGTTTTCCTGCCCTGTTTTGGTAAGCATCCAAATAAAGTTCATCACGTTTCGTGACTTCTGATTTGGCATAAGTGGCATTAAATCCGAGGTTCAGACTTACGGCACCCACCTTTTTATCAACATTAAGCATAGCGTCAAAACCGCTGCGACGAGTAGAATTATAGTTTGTATAAGGAATGAAATTGCTAAAATAGCTGGGATACAGGGCAAATCTTTGCGTTAGCATGTCGGCCATGTCCGTTTTGAAATAGGTAGCCTGCAGACTTAATAAGTTTTTGAAAAAGGCTCCTTCAATACCTGCATTCACCTCTTTTCTTTTTGGAAATGAAAGACCAGGACTGGCACCATAGGATGATTGCGACGCACGGTTCTGCCCCTGGATACCATCGTTCCAGGTGAAATAGGCCTGCGAAGAATAGATATTGTCGTATAAATAATAGCCGCTGATATCTAAGTCCGTGTTAAGGATACCCGCAGATGCAGTTAATTTCAAATAGTCAATCGACTTCGAACCTGACAGAAACTTTTCAGAGCTTAGCAACCATCCAAGCGCAACCGTTGGTGAAAAACCTGCTCTATTGCCGTCCGGAAGTTTTGTAGAATTCACGTACGCACCGGTAAAATCAGCCCAGTATTTATGTTGATAATTATAGTCGAGCTGCAACGCAAGATGGGCATTGGTTGTCGGCTGGTAGATGCTATCCTTAGTCATAGAGGATGTATAGGCTAACAACTTGGCAGAGATGTTATGGTTATTTTTTACTGTTTTATTGTAATCTAACCAGGCCGATACACCAATGGTCTTTCTTTGTATCGTGTTGTTGATGTTTTGCGTTCCTGGCACTGCGTCTACGTTAAACTTCTGGAGGCTAGTCAATGAATCGTAGGAAGCATTCCAGGTCGGAGCATATACGGCATACGTGTTACTAATTGACTGCAGGTAAGAATTGCCATAGTCAAAGTTGAACAAAGTATGAAGAGACAGTCCGTGTAACAACGAACCCAGGTTCGCATCAATTCCGTTTGTTATCTGGAATGTGCGCCTCACGTTATCATCATAACCTGCAGCATACAGGTCG
>DATDNL010000310.1:0-5026 GCA_036518315.1 Flavisolibacter sp.
CTCTATAAAAACGACAATTATTCATCTGGATAGTCATTATTGTTATTTGAGATTCACTTTAGCTGCCGGTCGAACTTCTGTGCCGGCATGCTTCGTAAGATCATCGCCAATTTCATTTCGATAGCGGGCGGCGATCTCGGTGAGCTCTTTCACCTTTTCCGGATATTTATCTTTCACGTCGAGTGTTTCGCCCGGATCTGTTCTCAAATCATAGAGCGCAAGGCGAACACTATCAGTTGCGTACTTGCCCGGCCAGCCATCGTTGCCAATAGCGGATGCTTTCTTGTAGGTTTGAGAAATGCAAGGGAAGGTTAACTCCCACTGTCCTTTGCGAATTCCCTTCAGGCTGCAGCGGTCATAGTAGTAGACGAATTCGTCGCGGGGATTGGCACCCGTCGTTCCCTTTAAGAGGGGAAGCACATTCACTCCGTCAATTTTCTTCTGAGGCTGTTTCGCTCCGCAGATATTCATTAATGTTGGAAGAATATCCATGCTTGCCATCATATTGTTACAAATGGTACCTCCCTTAATCTCTGCGGGCCAGTTGACAATGAATGGTACTCTTACTCCACCTTCCCATGCCGTGCCTTTGCCTTCACGAAATCCGCCGCTGTTCCCGGCATGATTGCCAAAGGTCAACCAGGGACCGTTATCACTTGTAAAGATCACGATAGTGTTATTGGCGATCCCATTTGCTTTCAATGCGTTCATTATTTGAGCAACCGACCAATCGACTTCCTCCATCACGTCACCGTACAAGCCTGCACCACTTTTGTCTTTATATTTTGAGGAAACAGCCAGCGGCACATGCGGCATATTATGAGCCAAATAGAGAAAGAAAGGATGGCTCTTGTTCTTATTAATGAAGCTGACTGCCTTCTCTGTGTATATCGTTGTTATTGTAGAAGCATCGTCCAGGTTTGTAATGGCTCTTCCCGGCGTGTTTCCTTCAATAAAGTGAAGAACAGGCCACTTTCCCCTCTGCGTACTCGTATCGGCAGGCTTTCCATCATAATTCACGGGCCAGTAGTCGTGCGAGTAGGGCAAACCGAAAAATTCATCGAAGCCGTAAGACAAGGGTAGGAACGGCGCCTTCTGGCCAAGATGCCATTTACCGATCATCCCTGTTTTATAACCCCGTTGTTTCAATAAACTGGCAATCGTTTCCTCAGAAGGATTCAATGCTATTTCAGAGAAAGGGCTTAAGGCACCACTGATCCCGATACGATTAGGATAGCAGCCAGTAAGGAAAGCTGAACGCGAAGCGCTGCACACGCCCTGGGCATCATAGAAATTGGTAAATCGCATACCACCCGCAGCGAGTTTGTTGATGTTGGGGGTATGGTAAGGAAAGCCACCATAGCATTCAAGGTCACCGTAGCCCATATCATCCATTAAGATGAGAATTACGTTCGGAGGTGATGCTTTTTGAAGAGGTGGACGAGACTGATAGCTCGTCAAAAAGCCGGCAATTATTACCAGCATTATAATCTTCGTATAAAAAAAGACCTTTGTCATAAGCGGTTTGTTATTTGAATCCGTCTTGTTAACCCGATTGTTATCCATCCAAAGGTAGACAGCAACAAGACTCTTTCTAATCGGCTTTACATACTCTTTGATAGACTTGTCTATGATTAAATGACTTCCCTAATTTTCGTCTTTGCCTGGTTTACGCGCACGCCTGTGGTCTTCTCAATTTCTTCCAGGCTTTTACCTTTTGTTTCAAACAGGTTTCGTTTCGCATAAAAGAAGGAAAGTATGCAGAAGAAAGAGAAAATAAAGAAGGTTACCCCGATGCCAAGGCTGTCCCGCATAACAGGGAAAAGAAGATTTACAAACCAGTCCGACACCCACATGGTCATGATACAAATTGAAAGAGCAGTCCCCCTGATGTGAGTAGGAAATATCTCTGTTGAAATCACAAACTTCAGAGGCCCCAGCGAAAATGCAAAGAACAAAAGGAACAGCATTATACAAGAAAGCATCGGCCACCCGGTAATGTTGGCTTTGAAACAGAAACCGGTAAGTGCTAAGGCGAAAGCAGCCGCCAGTGAACCAACCAGGTATAGCGGCCTCCGTCCCCAACTGTCAACTTTTAGAATTGCAATAAAGGTGAACAACATGTTAGCGGCACCTAGAATGACCTGGTATAATAAAGCATCTCCTGTTACGATACCGGCAGATTTCATTATCGTTGGACCGTAAAAGATCACTCCATTAATCCCGCTGAACTGTGAAAGCGCCGTTAGCACCATGGCGAGAGTAAGTAACTTACGCAAAGGCAGGCGCGTCAACTCTTTGAAACCACCCTTTGCCTGTTGTGCCATTTCCTTGATGGCCACCAATTCAGTGTGGGCAATTTCCTCACCGTTGATCTTTTTGAGAATACCAAAGGCCTGTTCGATCCGTCCGAATTGTACCAACCACCTGGGGCTTTCCGGCACTGCCAACAGCAATAAAGCAAATGCGAGTGCTGGAATGAGTCCAACAA
This sequence comes from Flavisolibacter sp., assembly GCA_036518315.1. GTDB lineage: Bacteria > Bacteroidota > Bacteroidia > Chitinophagales > Chitinophagaceae > Flavisolibacter. The sequence goes on from DATDNL010000310.1 coordinate 2,492, forward strand.
TAAACATCCCCCTCCAGACATGATCAACAAACAGCCAATGAATCAAACCGCTGCTGTGCCCGGAAAAAGAAACGGCATTACGCTGCAAAAACAAATTGCTTATATAGGCTGACAAAATGCCGATCGTAATAGCAAGTTGGTAGAATGTAACCAGCCGGCCCCGTTTGTGAGATGGGGCAACTTCCGAGATGTACAATGGCGATACATTAGAAGCAACTCCCACTCCCATACCCGCCATAATCCGGAAGAAAATCAAAACACCGTACGCCTCTGAGAATGCAAAACCAATTGCGCTTGCCAGGAAAAGTACGGATGCAACAAACAATACTTTCTTTCTGCCTATTCTGTCGGCCAGGCGACCGGAGAATGCAACTCCCACGATACAACCCAGTAAAGCAGAGGAAACAAACAGTCCCTCCTGTGCGGATGATAAACCAAATTGCTGCTTAACAGGTTCAATAATTCCACTGACGACTGCCATATCGAACCCAAACAAGAAGCCACCGAGTGCAGCAATTAGTGTAATGATTGAAATGAAATAGTTCTTTCGTTGAGAGGGCATACAATATGTATTAGATTAGAAAAGTTTCGGTTTTAGCAGCATTCTTCCTTAACATAAGCAACTACCACGAACGCCTTTTTATCTCCTTTTTGCCTTATTTCGTAAAGCCCCACACTCGCCGGAATGATAAATGTTTCCGCGTAATGAAACTGGAATTCCTTACCCTTAACCAGTACTGCGATATCATCACCTTCCACCAACATGCAGACATGACACTGGTTGTTTGTGTTAATTTGTACGGTTCCCAAAAACTCATAGCGGTCCACCGTATAAAAGTGTTCCCGGTGAGTCGGAAGCTTTAACTTTCTGCCGCCATCCCATTCCTCTTCGACAACAGGCCTGGACAATAGATGCTCTTGCACGTAGTGGCCCTTCCTGTCGAAATAGAGATTATTAAAGGCATGTTCAATATTGATTGGCCTTGGTTGGCCATTCAGGTCAAGGCGTAACCAGTCATACATTTTGAATGTGAAGATGTAAGGAGTACTGCTGATCTCCAACACAAGATTATTCTTTCCCGACGCATGGATCGTGCCGTTCGGAATGAGGAACAGATCGTGTTTGTGGGCTTGATGCTTTTGGACAAACTTTTCCACCTGCATCTCTATACCGTTCTGCTGTGCATCGACTAAAGCCGCCTTAAACTCATTGGCATTAACATCTTCCTGGAAACCGAGGTAGACCTGTGCGTCGTCGTCACAATCGAGTATATAATAGGTTTCGTCCTGTGTAAAGTTTTCGCCGAAGTTCTCCCGGATATACTCGGTCCGAGGATGGCACTGAATAGAGAGGTTGCCACCATTGAATGTGTCGAGGAAATCAAATCGTATAGGAAACTCAGTACCAAAGCGATGCGCTGCATCACCGAGGATCTTTTGGTTATCGGCAAATAACAAGAAATCGAAAGACACCTCAAGCAGAGTATTATTTCCTCCAATCACAATTCCGTTTTCAGGACTAATCAATTCAAAAGACCATGCATAATTGATCTCGTCCTTATTAAGCCCCTTCAAATGGCTTTTCATCCAGTCACCACCCCATACGCCCGCTTCGAACCAAGGCCTGGCACGGAATGGGTTGTTCAACATCCCGTTAAGTGTCGAACGAAAAGCTTCTCCCTCCATCCAAGTGATGTCGCTAATCCGCTGTTCATCGACAATGCAGTTGATTGAAGGAAGAAGTTGTTCCTTATGTTTGTTAAGAACAGGCCAGTCCACAAAATAAAAGCGTTTGTACATCTGGGCCGGTTGGGCAATAGAATCCGACCCTAGGTTGAGAATACTACCCGCCCTCATACGATACTGTATTTCATTCTTGGGCAGATCGACATAAACCAGCAGACCGTCCCATTTACTCAATGCAGCCCCTGTTCCATAGACAATATTCAGATCAACTTCCTCCGAAGGCCTTAGCAGTTCGAGTTTTTGCTCGTCAAAGAAATCCTGCAGGCTGCCAATGTATCTTTTTCCAAATACGGGATCGTCTCCATTGAGATTGGGCTCAATCATATTGTTGATCTTTCCCGGGGAATGAAGACAGGCATCTATATTGTACCAGAATATTTTCTTGTTGAAAGCCTTCAATGCGGTTCGCAGGCGCTCTGTAAAATCTTCCCATAACACGCCGCCATACCCGTCCAGTACAACCGTTCGTTGATTAATAATCCTACTGGCGAGAGAATCAAAGCCGCTATAGACCGGGAACTCCGAGCAATACGAGGGAAAGACATTGTAGCCTGTTTGAGCAGTAGCGGTTATTGGTAACAACGGCTGCTTTGTCTTACGTAATGACTGTATGTTCACATTCTGCATGACTTCATGTTGCTTTGATGAAATCAACCCGGCTCCTATAACAATACACGCATCCGTATCATCGACATAAAGAATATTCGGAACACAATCAAGAGCTTTTAATTCTTTGGTCAGTTGACAGTCGAATAAATCTTTCGCTTTTGCAACGTTTCCGCCAATGAC
>DATDNL010000311.1:0-2553 GCA_036518315.1 Flavisolibacter sp.
AAGGGTATTACGATCCAACAGATTGAAAAAGCAACGATGCTTTTGAAAAAGCATGGAATCAGGCCTTCGTTCTTTATACAGTTCGGGTATTTGGGGGAAACAATTACAGACATTAAGCAAACGATAAAAATGATCAATCGCCTTATGCCCGCAGAAATAGGCATTTCAGTGTCTTACCCGCTACCGGGTACCGGCTTTTATGAGACGGTGAAAGAGGAGCTGAAAGAAAAGGCGAATTGGACGCATTCCGATGAATTGGCTCTCATGTTCCGGAATACGTACCAGCCGGAGTTTTATAAGAAACTGCATTTATACGCTCATACCAATTTCAGGATAAGGCTTGCCTACCAAAGCCTACGTCTCCTTTTGAAGTATCCTTTGAAATGGAATTTGGATAGGTTTAAAAAGGCCATCGCCGGGTTGTATGTTCTCCCCTCGTTATTGTATACAAAAGCAAAATTGTGGCAATTGCAAAGAGCATGAGTGTGTTGTTGAACCATATCAATGAATTGAAAGTAGCGGAAGCTTTTACCAAGCAGGCGGAAATCTTTGACCAATTGTATGGAGATGACAAGGTTGTCCAGTATAAGCGGAAGAGGGTAAGGGATCATATTTTGAAATATGCCAAGGAGAAGGGAAGTATGCTGGAGCTCAACTGTGGGACGGGGGAGGATGCGATCTTTTTTGCACAGAAGGAGTTCCAGGTACATGCTACGGATATTTCGAGCGGGATGCTAGATGTTTTGAAGAGGAAGGTCAAGGGCAGCGTTTACGAAGACCGTATCACGACAGAACTGTGTTCTTTTACGGAGCTGGAGATGCTATCCGGCAGGCGAGCATTCGACTATCTCTATTCCAACTTAGGTGGTTTGAATTGCACCGCGGATTTAAATAAGGTGTTGGAGTCCCTGGGAGACCTTGTTGGGGAAGGAGGTGTAATTACGTTGGTGATCATTTCGAAGTTCTGCCTGTGGGAATTTCTTTTGATGTTTAAGGGCAAGTTCAAGACAGCCTTTAGACGGATTCTCTCGGCTAATGGAAGAGCCGCGCAGGTTGAAGGCAAGAATTTCAGATGCTGGTATTACAATCCTTCCTTTCTTAGAAAATCTCTAAAAGATAAGTTTGACCTTATAGATCTTGAAGGTTTGTGCACAATTGTGCCTCCCTCTTATATCTACAATTTTGCCGACAAGTACCCAAAGGGGTTCCAGCTAATGATTAACACAGAAGAACGTTTGAAGAACAAGTGGCCGTGGAATAGGACCGGTGATTATTTTATCATTTCGTTCAGGCGGAAATGATCAGGCTCTTTCGACCCGTTGTTTGGAAGGCAGACTGATTCTCTTGGATGTTGATTGTTTTAAAAGCTGGTGTAGGTAAAGGTATTTCAGCCAGCTGTAAAGGGCAATGATCCGGGCAGAAGTCCAACCCGCATGACCATCTAAAAATCCGAATTGGAATACGAAGGATTTTATTGAATTGAATAAGGGAGATAAGATACGCTTCGCCAAGCCGGCGGTTTTGCCCTGCGAACGATATTTCTCTGCGCTCATTTGGGCGTACAGAATAGCTTTGGCCTCATAATCTTTCTCATTTTTGAAGCTGTAATGATCGATATGGCCCGCGATCAATTTTTTTGAAGGGTGTTCAGATTGTAATCGTTCATGAACAAGTGTCAGATCCCATTGCGAATAATTGCGATTATATAAACGTTTTACTGTTTCAAAGCCTAAGGTGCCGAAACGGATTCGTTTTTCTCCTATGAAGTTTCGGCGACGGAACCTGTAGATGCAATTGTTGTCGGTGAGGTTTAATGCTTCAATAGAGTCGCACAGCTCCCTGCTGATCCTTTCGTCAGCGTCGAGAGATAGTATCCAGTCGTGTTTGGCTTTTATTGCTCCGACGTTTCGAGAGAATCCATATCCCTGCCATCGAATGGAGAAAACGCGGGCACCCTCGTTTTTTGCCAGGTTAACCGTTTCGTCTATACTGCTTGCATCAACTACTACTATATCGTCCGAAAGGAGTTTGGCAGAACGCACACAGTCGATGATATTGTGCTCTTCATTACGGGTTATTATGACTACAGAGATTGCCATCGTCTATTAACTAAAACACTGTTTTTGCCTTTGTTTCATAGCGGCAGAACAAATTGAATGTTTTTTTCTGATACAGTTCTATAAATTTTTGCTGGAAAACGGTGGGGTCGGGTTTTGCATAGTGTCGTGATGCGTCAAGCTTCATTACAGACCCGTGCTTATTCATTTTATACAATCTTGTCTTACGTTGCCACCTGTTTGCAGAGACTCTCATAAGAAGCCAGTCAAGACTGTTGCCAACGCGGTTTCGAAGTGCCCATTCAACAAGTTTTTTGGCGAGTGGGTTGTTGGCCTGCTGTACATAAGAGACACGCAGACTGTGGTTTGGCAGAACGCACACATTCGATGATATTGTGCTCTTCATTACGGGTTATTATGACTACAGAGATTGCCATCGTCTATTAACTAAAACACTGTTTTTGCCTTTGTTTCATAGCGGCAGAACAAATTGAAT
>DATDNL010000312.1:0-2808 GCA_036518315.1 Flavisolibacter sp.
AAGGTGAATACCTATGACGAGTTCAAACAGGCTGTCCCGATCAGGGATTATGAAAGTTTCAAGCCCTTTATCGAGAAGATCAAGGAGGGGAAACATAATATATTATGGAAGGGTAAGCCCATTTACCTGGCAAAAACCTCCGGCACGACGAGCGGGGTCAAATACATACCAATCACAAAGGAGTCGATTCCAAATCATATTAATACGGCAAGGAATGCCCTCCTATGCTATATGTCCGAGACGGGCAATTCGTCCTTCGCCGACGGGAAATTGATCTTTTTATCCGGTTCGCCGGAACTCGAAAGGGTGGGTGGTATACCCACAGGCCGGTTAAGCGGTATCGTAAACCACCACGTACCCAGCTATTTGAGGTCCAACCAGCTTCCGAGCTATGAGACTAACTGTATTGAAGATTGGGAGACCAAGTTGGACAAGATCGTAGATGAAACGATCAACCAGGACATGACACTTATTAGCGGTATCCCACCATGGGTACAAATGTATTTTGACAGGCTGACCCAGCGAAGCGGCAAAAAGATCAAGGAGCTTTTTCCAAACTTCTCGGTCCTCGTACATGGCGGCGTCAACTTTGACCCCTACAAAGCCAAACTTTTCGACAGTATTGGGCAGAAAATTGATACCATCGAAACCTTCCCCGCCTCAGAAGGCTTTTTCGCTTTCCAGGACTCGCAAAAAGAAGAAGGCCTGTTATTAAATACCAATAGCGGCATATTCTTCGAATTTGTTCCTGCGGCAGAAATATTCAGCGAGAACCCCACGAGACTTTCCCTGCACCAGGTGAAAGCCGGAGAGAACTACGCCCTGATCATTACAAACAATGCGGGTCTCTGGGGCTACAATATTGGTGACACAGTGAAGTTTCTAAGTACCAATCCCTACCGCCTGGTTGTAACTGGTAGGACCAAGCATTTCATTTCTGCTTTTGGGGAGCATGTCATCAGCGAGGAAGTGGAACAGAGTTTGCTCAAAGCCGCCGGAGAAGAGAACGTGCACATCACCGAATTTACCGTAGCACCCATGATCCAGCAGGGAGATGGAAAGAGTTATCACGAATGGTTTATCGAATTCCAAAATGAACCCGCGAACCTGGAGTCTTTTGCGCTGAAGGTGGACCAAAATCTTCGCGGCAAGAACATTTATTACGATGACCTGATCACCGGGAATATCTTACAACCTTTACGGGTAAGGCTTGTCAAGAAGAACGGTTTCATCGACTATATGAAATCAGTCGGTAAACTGGGTGGTCAAAATAAAGTGCCTCGTCTCAGCAACGATCGCAAAATTGCTGATGAACTTAGTAAATGGACAATTCAACTTCAGTCAAAATAGAAATGTCGTCACTGTTTTACTGTGTAACGGTTTGACTCTTATTGTTCAATTAATTAACTTGTTGCCTTAAATCCGCCATGAATCAAACTTCTCCAGTAAAACGAATTGCTTTATATGGTTCCACCGGTTCTATTGGCACACAGGCCCTTGAGGTTATTGCTGCTAATCCGGATAAGTTTTCGGTAGAAGTGCTTACCTGTGGCAACAATGAAGAACTTCTCATCAGCCAGGCTTTAAAGCACAATCCAAATATTGTTGTAATTGGCGACGAAAGGAAATTTCTGAAGGTCAAAGAAGCGCTTTCTAACACGGATGTCAAAGTGTTTGCGGGAGAAAAAGCATTGGAGGAAGTCGCTTCGATGGATGTATATGACATGATGCTGGCATCAATTGTTGGCTATGCTGGTCTGAAGCCAACACTGAATGCTATCGATAACGGTAAAGCGGTTGCCCTTGCCAACAAGGAAACGCTGGTGGTTGCCGGTGACCTCATAATGCAAAAAGCTGTCGAAAAGAGAGTGCCCATCATTCCGGTTGACTCAGAACATTCGGCCATATTTCAATGTCTTGTTGGAGAAGTAAGAAACCCAATCGAGAAAATCATTCTTACTGCTTCCGGTGGTCCTTTTTTAGGCAAGAAGCCAAACTACCTATTAAATGTAAAGCGCGAGCACGCTCTTCAGCATCCCAACTGGAGCATGGGAGCTAAGATCACTATCGATTCAGCCACTTTAATGAACAAAGGGCTGGAAATGATCGAAGCGAGGTGGTTGTTCAATTTACATGCTGACCAGATCGAAGTGCTGGTTCATCCACAAAGCATCATCCATTCCATGGTGCAGTTCCAGGACGGGAGCATTAAGGCGCAAATGGGCTTGCCCGATATGAAGTTGCCCATTCAATATGCTTTGTCCTTCCCTCAACGCATCCCGAATAATCTCCCGCGGTGCGACTTCAAAAAGGTCAAGACACTCACCTTCGAGGAACCTGACATTAAAACCTTCCGTAATCTGGGCCTGGCTATAGAAGCATTGGAGAAAGGCGGTAACCTTCCTTGCATTATGAATGCAGCCAATGAAATCGCCGTCTATGCTTTCCTTAAGAACCGCATTGGCTTTCTCGATATGACGGATGTAATTGAGCGAACCATGCAAAAGATTAGCTATATCGATAAGCCTACCCTTGAAGAGTACTATGAGAGTGATGGAGAAGCCAGGAGTTTTGCTGCCGACTTGATAAGGCTCTAAGCCCTTCACTTATAACTAACATTTATCTTTTACTATATTATATTGCAGCGATTTTAAAGAAAGTTGAAGAAGCACGCCGAGGTTATTATGTTACTCAAGACTCTTATTACTTTTTTATGCTGCTCAAACAGAACGGGAAAGCTCTTCAAAATTCAATTCATCATCATCAAAACCTTCGAGCCAAATCGAAGGACGATTATAAACTATGGTT
>DATDNL010000313.1:0-3641 GCA_036518315.1 Flavisolibacter sp.
TTTGTTTCTCGCCTTTAGACTGGCGTTCGTCGAATCCATCGGCATAAAAATACCTGGAAGAGTCGGGCGTATGAATTTCATCCATAAGCACTATTTCACCATTGCGCTGACCAAACTCGTATTTGGTGTCGGCAAGGATCAGCCCTTGTTTCAGAGCGAGTTCTTTACCCCTCGCAAAAAGCTTAAGGGCGTAGTCTTTAACCTGGTTCCACTCCGTTTCAGTTGCCAATCCTTGTTCCAGTATTTCCTTTTCAGAAATATCTTCATCGTGACCCTCACTTGCTTTCGTCGAAGGGGTTATAATCGGTTCGGGGAAGAAATCATTTTCTTTGAGATCACCAGGCATCAGCACTCCGCAGAGGATTCTCTGACCGCTGTAATAGGTTCGCCAGGCATGGCCGCAAAGGTTGCCCCGAACCACTACTTCAATCTTATAGGGAGTGCATTTGTAGCCAAAAGAAGAATTTGGTGTAGGTGTGTCTATAAGCCAGTTCGGGCAAATATCCCTCGTGGCGTTCAACATGTAGGCTGCAGTCTGATTCAAGACCTGTCCTTTGTATGGGATCGGGCGTGGAAGAATAACGTCGAATGCCGAAATGCGATCGGAAGCAATCATCACCAAAAAATCGGTACCGATTGTATAAACATCCCTGACCTTTCCTTTATAAAAATTTGTCTGTGCCGGAAACTGGAAATCTGCCATAGACCGAAAGTAAAATGAAGCGAGGTTTTGAGCACAAAGTAGCCTTATAAATTCCTAACAACTTGTTCAAAATCATTGAAATTTATTTCACTAAGCTGGCTCAAATGCTTATTTTTCGCGCAGAATTGCTCAGTATAAACGATTGCGATACGTATTTGAAAACCGCTTAAATCCAAAAAGCCAAATTACCTATTATGAGAAAGCGCCTAAGCTTTGCCGCTGTATTTACGACAGCGCTCATCTTTTCACTTACTGTTTTTGCCCAAAACGTCACATTAACTGGTAGGGTCACTAATGCCGTCACAAAGGACGGTGTTGGATCGGTATCGGTTGCCATCAAAGGCACCAGTGAGGGCACATTTACAAGTCCAAATGGAGACTTCAAACTGACGGTTAGATCATTGCCGGTCACGCTTGTCATTTCGTCCATAGGGTTTGACCAACAAGAACTAGTGGTGGTTAATGCTACTGATGTAGTCAATGTTAGTCTTACTCCGGCTTTCTCTTTGGGACAGGAAGTAGTGGTTTCCGCAACCCGTACTCCGCAGCGGATACTCGAATCGCCCGTATCGATCGAAAGAGTGGGAACGGCTAACATACGGAATGCTGCGGTGCCTGACTACTACGATATCGTAAAAAACTTCAAGGGTGTGGATCTCACTATTTCGAGTATAACGTTTAAAACGATAGGTACGCGTGGTTTCAACGGAAGCGGAAACCTCCGTTTTAATCAATTGGTTGATGGTATTGATAACCAGGCACCGGGATTGAACTTCGCCGTGGGCGGAATAGTAGGCCCGACGGAACTGGATGTTGAAAGTGTGGAACTACAGCAAGGAGCCTCTTCAGCGCTGTATGGCTCAGGTGGCACGAACGGCACAATGCTCATTACCAGTAAAGATCCTTTCAAATACCAGGGATTAAGCTTCCAGGTAAAACAAGGCCTAAACCGGGTTGGAGGATCCTATTCAACACCGGCTCCTTATTATGATTGGGCTTTACGTTGGGCGAAAGTGATCAACCACAGGCTTGCTTTCAAATTATCCGGGCAAATGATCAGTGCCCTGGACTGGGAAGCTAACGACACTACAAACATTCAAAGAAACAATGTTTTCAGTTCCATAAAGCCGGGTAGCCGCACCACCGATCCAAATTATGATGGCGTCAACGTGTTTGGCGATGAGGCCAGCGCTACAATGGCCTATGTGGCCCAGGCAGGGATATTTGGCCCGGCAAATACATCACTCGGAGCAGTGACGACGGCTATAGCTACGCAATGCAATTGTACGCCTACGCCGCCAATGATTGTGGCTTTTTATGCGGGTCAGAATCCGAATGTCTATGGGCCGCTGCCTTTTTTTGCGCAGGGACTTCAAAACAACTACTATGGCGGACAAACCGTAAGCCGTACGGGGTATAACGAAAGAGACGTGGTTGACTACCATGCTTATAATATTCGCTTAAACGGAAGCGTCAATTATAAGATCACTGACAAAGTCGAAGCATTAGTGGCTGGTTACTGGGGCACAGGAACCACCGTTTATACCGGCGCTGACCGATATGCGATCAAGAATCTTAAAATGGGCCAGTATAAAGCCGAAGTAAAAGGATCTAACTGGTTTTTGAGAGCAACCACTACGCAGGAAAATTCCGGTGACGCCTATACCGCCACAACAGCCGCTTTATTTATCAACCGCACATGGAGTCCGGACGCCAACTGGTTTGGGACGTACAGCGCCACCTATGCAGCTGCGCGTGCCGCAGGAGCTTCCAGTTCACAGTCTCATGCATCTGCAAGGGCAGCTGCCGACAAGGGCAGACTCTTGCCAGGATCCACCGGCTACCAGGATGCTTTTAATCAGGCCGTGAGAACTACGATTGGAAATGGAGGTGCAAAGTTTGAAGACAGGACCGACATGTACCACTTCGAAGGTCAATATCGATTCACTAATATAAAAGCGGTGGATTGGCTGGTAGGAGCCAGCTACCGGATCTACCATTTAAATTCTCATGGAAGCATTTTTGCTGATACGACCGGGCCAATCAACATTGCGGAATCGGGCATCTACACGCAGTTACAAAAAAGCTTTCTTAATGACGTTTTGAGGTTAACGGGCTCATTACGTTATGACAAAAACCAGAACTTCGACGGGAGAGTGACGCCAAGAGCTACTGCGTTGATCAGGGTATTTCCCAACAACAATATTAGGGTGTCGTACCAGTCGGCTTATCGATTCCCCACTACTCAAGACCAATACATTAATTTGTTAACCGGGGGTGTGAACCGTTTGATAGGAGGATTGCCAGAATTCAATACCTATTTTAAATTCAATTCTAATCCCGCCTACACTGCAGAGAGTATTGTTGCTTATAGAAACTCAATAGCCGCCAATGCGCCGAATCCAAGTTTACTGGCCCAGGCACAATTCCAGGTGATCAAGCCTGAACGGGCTAATTCATATGAAGTGGGCTATCGAGGTCTTCTGACTGAAAAACTGTTAGTCGATGCTTATATCTATTACAGCCAATACAAAGACTTCATAGGTAGAACCGCGGTCGGCAGGGGGCATAGTGGCAACCCGGCAAATGCGCCAGTCGACCTTGCCAGTCCTTTTACGACCGATAACTATTCGTTTGTTGTCAACACGACAAACAACGTCAATGCCATAGGATGGGCCGTTAGTGCCAATTACGCCATTGCCAAAGGGTATGAATTAAGCGCGAATATCTCTTCGGATAAATTACATAATGTTCCGTCGAATATTGTTACCTTCTTTAATACTCCTAAATACCGGTATAATATCGGGTTGGGAAACAGCGATCTTGGGAAAGGAGTAGGATTTAACGTACAATGGAGATGGCAGGACAAGGTTTATTGGGAAGGCACTTTTGGCACCGGGGAAATACCAGCGTTCGGTACACTTGACCTCCAATTAAG
>DATDNL010000314.1:0-4071 GCA_036518315.1 Flavisolibacter sp.
CTTCGTATTTACAAATTTGCGGGCCCAGGACCAGGTTTTTAGCGCCAGTGTTCACACGGTGAAATTGAACAGGGTGGGAGACCCTGCCTCATTTCCATTTATTATGCTGGGCGGTACCGACATGCTGGAACTTCATTTTGATGATTTTGACAGCAGGATCAAGAATTATTATTACACGTTCGAGCTGCGCAACGCCGATTGGTCGCCAACTGTATTAAAACAATTCGAGTACATAAAGGGTTTTCAAAACGCCAGGATCACCACGTATCGTAATTCATCGATAGCGGTGACCAGGTACATTCATTACCAGGCAAACCTTCCCGACCGAAACTGTATGCCGAACCGTTCAGGAAATTACCTGTTGAAGGTATTTCTTGACAACGATACCTCGCGGCTTGTATTTGTGAAAAGATTTGTGGTGGTGGAAAACCTCGCTGCGGTTGCTGCGCAGATGGTAAGGCCTTATAGCTCTACTATGGATCGCTCAGGCCAAAAGGTCAATATAACCTTACAAACTGACAATCGCGTGCAGGTAATGAGCCCTAGTGATATTAAGATCGTTATTCTGCAGAATAACAACTGGCAAACGTCGGCATATATGGATAAGCCCACGATCTACCGCGGTAATTATTATGAATACAGCGATGAGACGCAAAATGTATTTCCCGGTTTGAAGGAATTCAGGTGGCTGGACCTCAGAACGCTGAGGTTAAAAACCGACAGGATGTTGGAACTGGACAATCGAAAGGATACACCGCGGGTCACCGTTATACCAGACCGCGAAAGGAATTCAAAGACCTATGTCTATTTCAACGACCTCAATGGAAGTTATGTTCTCGACAATATTGACAATTACAATCCTTTCTGGCAGAGCGATTATGCCTGGGTTCATTTCAGTTATGTGCCGCCGAATAATCAACCCTTTCCGGGTAGCGACCTGTATATGTTCGGGGAGCTTACGAACTATGCCTCGGACAGTAGTGGAAAGATGAATTTCAATAAGGAGTTGGGCGTGTATGAAAAGGATATGTTTCTGAAGCAGGGGTTTTATAACTATCTCTATGCGCTGAAGCCGTATGGTGGCAAAGGATTTCCCGATTTTAATACGACAGAAGGCAACTACTTTGCCACACAAAATACGTATACGGTGTTGGTGTACTATCGACCGTTTGGTGCGCGGGCAGACAATCTCATTGCGTCGACAGTGGTGACGTCGATTTTTGACAGGTAATTCCCCCTGTCCCCCTAAAGGGGAGACTTAGGTTGGAGAGACATTACTTGTCCGGGCAATTTTAAGTACAGAGAGTTAGGTGGAGTCGTTTTTGACGGGCGAGGAGCGAGGAAACATACAAGGCATTGAAGGCATACAAGAGTTCATAAAAGTTGCCACTGGGTTGCCATTAATTGAAAATTAATTTTTTTCTTTTCGTTTGATATTTATATTTGCTTAGCAATGACAAACACAAGAGCATACCGTTACTTTTATTTTTACTTCTTTTTTAGTGGAAGCCGGGATCGCTTTTGTTAGATTTAAACAATCAAATTCAACATAAGTGTCCCGGCCAAAAGCCGGGACTTTTCGTTATATGGCAAAGAAAGTCTCGATACAGGGTTATGAAGGCAGTTTCCACCAGATCGCTGCCCAGGAGTATTTAGGAAAAGACACACAGGTGATTCCTTGTGACACTTTCAGGGAGGTGATAAAGATCGCTGCCGATCCAAAACAGTCCGATGGTGGATTTATGGCCATTGAGAATTCAATTGCCGGTAGCATTCTTCCCAATTACACGTTGCTCCAAAAATCGAAATTGAAGATTGCGGGCGAGATCTATTTGCAGATCCACCAGAACCTGATGGTGAATCCCGGTGTGGTGATGGAAGATATCCGCGAAGTACATTCTCACCCCATGGCTCTTTTGCAGTGTATGGATTACCTTGAAAAACATCCATCGTGGAAGTTGGTGGAGACAGAAGATACAGCGCTTAGTGCCAGGCATATACATCAACACCGGAGTAAACATGTCGCGGTAATTGCAAGCAAACTGGCCGCTGAGCTTTTTGAATTGAAGTTGATTGCTCCAAAAATCCAATCGAACAAGAACAACTATACGAGGTTTCTTTTCATCCAGCCCTCGAACCTAAAGAACGAAGAGGCAAACAAGGCTTCTATCAACTTTCACACAGATCATTCGAGGGGAAGCCTGGCGAGAGTACTGACTAAAATTGCGGAGGGCGAAATCAATTTAAGCAAGCTGCAAAGTGTTCCGATTCCTGAACAGGAGTGGAAATATAGTTTCCACGCTGATATGGAGTTTGATACGATCGATCAATACCAAAAGGTGATGGAAACCATAAAGCCAATAACCGAATCGTTAACCGTATTGGGTGTTTATAAAAAAGGGAAAACAATTAACTGATGGAGATGATGCTGGCAAATAGACTAAATGGAATTGGTGAATACTATTTCTCCAAAAAGCTCACCGAGATTGGTGAGATGAATAAAACCGGTGAGACGGTTATCAACCTTGGCATTGGAAGTCCCGACCTGCCGCCGCATCCTTCGGTAATTGAAACCCTGGCAGCAGAGAGCGCCAAGCCCAATGTACATGCTTACCAGAGTTACAAGGGTGCGGAAGCGTTACGTAATGCATTCGCCAATTGGTATAAAGAGTGGTACGGTGTCGATTTGAACCCGGCAACTGAGGTTCTTCCTTTGATCGGATCGAAAGAAGGCATCATGCATATCTGCATGACGTATTTGAACGAGGGAGACGAAGCCTTGATTCCAAACCCCGGTTATCCTACTTACAGGAGTGCTGTGCAACTGGCAGGTGGTAAATGCGTGGAGTATACTTTGAAAGAAGAAAATGATTGGCTTATAGACTTTGATGAGCTCGAAAAAAGGGATTTGACCAGGGTGAAATTGATGTGGGTGAACTATCCGCAGATGCCAACAGGAGAATTGCCGACTAAGGAATTGTTTGAACAGATAATTGCGTTCGGCAGGAAGCATAGCATCCTTATTTGTCATGATAACCCGTACAGTTTCATACTGAATGAGCACCCAATGAGTCTATTGAGCATTGAAGGCTCGAAGGATGTAGCGATCGAATTGAATTCTCTTAGTAAATCGCATAACATGGCAGGATGGAGAGTCGGCGTATTGTGCGGAGCCAAAGAACGTGTTGATGAAATATTGCGATTCAAAAGCAATATGGACAGCGGGATGTTTTTGCCCCTGCAACTTGCTGCGGCTAAAGCTTTAACACTCGGAAAAGATTGGTACGAGAAAGTGAATAAGGTATATCGGAGCCGGCGACAGAAGGCTTATGAATTGTTGGACTTATTAGGGTGCGACTATTCGAAGGAGCAGGCGGGGATGTTTTTGTGGGCGAGAATTCCTTCAAATTATAGCGACTCGTATCAACTTTCAGATGAGGTGTTATATAGTTCAAAGGTATTTATCACGCCCGGTGGCATTTTCGGATCCGCAGGTGAAAAATTCTTGCGTGTGAGCTTATGTAGTCCCATTGAGAAATTTGAGGCATCTATTGAAAGAATCAAAAAGAATTTAATCAAAAAATGACAGTCACTGTAGTCGGTATAGGGTTAATTGGAGGTTCTTTTGCGCTCGCCTTAAAAGATAAGGGACTGGCCAACAGGGTCATTGGAGTTGACTCACAGGAAGAACACAAAAAGAAGGCTTTGGCTTTGAGATTGGTGGATGATGTGAAAGAATTGGCTGAGGCGGTAAAAGAATCAGAACTTATTTTTTTGGCAGTGCCCGTTGATGCCGCATCGAAAATGTTGCCGTTGATCCTTGATATGGTAGATAAACAGGTGGTAATGGATGCCGGTTCAACAAAGGAAGGGATAGTCGACGCAGTGAAAGATCATCCGAAAAGAGGCCGTTTTGTGGCAACCCACCCGATGTGGGGTACCGAATATAGTGGCCCGGATGCTGCAGTGCGTGGGGCCTTCGAAGGTAAGGCAACCGTGATCTGCAATGAAGAAGAGAGTGATGAGGATGCGGTGGACGAAGTTGAAAATATTTACAGGCAACTCGGAATG
>DATDNL010000315.1:0-3051 GCA_036518315.1 Flavisolibacter sp.
TTGCTGATCACCTGGGCGGCAACGATCATTGCGCTCGTATTGCTGTATTTCTTTTTACCCTGGCTGAACAAAGTGTCAGCAACAAACCTGTCGATCAGCCAATTACTTAAATGGCAGGTATTGGTTCCTTTATTCCTTTCACCTTTTATAGTAGGTATAGCAGCAGGCATTTACCCGGCAGTCTTTATGTCATCGTTTTTACCTGTTAAAACTCTAAAAGGTTTATTTAAGATACAGGGCAGCAGTATAAGTTTTCGTAAAGTTCTCGTAGTCACCCAGTTCGCAGTATCTATTATCCTCATCATCACAACAATGGTTGTGATCCAACAGCTGCGCTACATGCAGCATACGGCGCTCGGGTATGATAAAGACCATGTTGTCACACTTCCGTATTATAACCAGTTAAATAATCAATACGAATCTTTCCGCAACTCACTACTTCAAAATGCAGGTATTAAAGATGTGGGCCGTTCTTCAAGAATTCCGACGGGCAGGCTATTGGATGATATGGGCGCCTCTGCACCCGGAGCTGATTCGATGGTGCCTGTAAAAGCTGAAATAAGATATGTTGCCGCAGACTATGATTTCATTCCCACTTATGGCATTCGAATGGTTGCGGGGCGGAATTTTTCACGTGATTATGGTACCGACACCTCCAATTTTGTAATCAATGAAGCAGCCGTGAAGGCTGTGGGTTGGAAGAATGCACAGGAAGCTATTGGCAAGAATTTCAAATATGGCTTCATCACGGGGCATATAGTAGGAGTGATGAATGATTTTCATTTTGAGTCCCTGCACCAGGAAATAAAGCCCCTTATCTTAATTATGCCGCCTTCAGCTCCGGGTCAGAGCTTTTACAACAGTATCTCTGTAAAAATTGCTGGGAACAATATTGCCGGTTCATTAAATGCCTTGCAGAGAGCCTGGCAAAAATATCTTCCTGATCTGCCATACCAGTATACTTTTCTTGATGAAAACTTCTCAAAGTTGTACGATGCTGAAGCAAGGCAGGGAACCATATTCACTGCATTTGCCGTGATAGCAATCATTATTGCCTGTTTGGGGTTGCTAGGTCTTTCCGCGTTTACCATCAGTCAACGCGTCAAAGAAATAGGAATCAGGAAAGTACTCGGCGCCAATGTGAGTACAATTGTTGGACTGCTGTCAAAGGACTTTTTGAAACTTGTCGGCATTTCTGCACTTTTTGCCATCCCCGTTGCCTGGATTTTAATGGATAAATGGCTACAGGAGTTTGCTTACCGGATTCAGATCCAATTGTGGATATTCATTGCAGCCGGGATAATTGCAGCAATCGTAGCCTTCTTAACGATTAGCCTGCAGACGGTGAAAGCTGCTTCTGCCAACCCGGTAAAGAATTTACGAACCGAGTAAACCACACGAAATGATTGGCAATTACTTTAAAATAGCCTTCAGAAATCTTTTCCGTAATAAGGCGTTTTCACTGATCAATATTTCCGGCCTTGCCATTGGTATGGCAAGTGCAATGCTCATCTTTTTATGGATTCAAAATGAAGTGAGCTATGACCAGTTTCATGAAAAGAAGAACAGGATCTATGAAGCCTGGAACAAAGCACATTTTAGCGGTAAACTTCAATGCTGGAACACCACGCCGAAGATCTTAAGTAGCGTGCTCTCAAAAGATTTACCCGAGGTGGAGCAGGCTGTTAGAGTCAACTGGCCAAGCAATTATTTATTTTCTGTTGGGGAAAAGCGACTGACGGTCCAAGGTAACATTGTTGATTCCAATTTTCTGCAGGTCTTTAGCTTCCCTTTAATCAAAGGGAACCCGGCAATTGCCTTGATGGACATGCATAATATGGTGGTGACGGAAAAGCTGGCAAAGAAGCTTTTTGGAGATGAAGATCCGGTAGGCAAGATCGTTAAGTTGGACAATAAAGACAATTTCACGATCACCGGGGTCGCGAGGGATTTACCCAATAATACAAGGTTTAATTTTGAATATCTATTGCCCTGGTCTTATCTGCGCTCGCAAGGTGATGATGACGTCAACTGGGGTAACAATTCGACCCGCACCTATGTGCTTCTGAAAGAAAATACTTCTTTTGAGGCTGCCAACGAAAAGATAAGAAAGATCAAAGTGCGGTATGACAGCACAGAAGATCCGCGCTGGGAAATGTTCCTGTATCCTATCAGTAAGTGGCGTTTGCACTCACGCTTCAAAGATGGATTTGAAGAAGGCGGGCGGATTGAGTTCGTGCGGATGTTTGCAATTATTGCGGTCTTCATTCTATTGATTGCCTGCATCAATTTCATGAACCTGAGTACGGCAAGGAGCGAAAAAAGAGCAAGAGAGGTAGGGATTCGAAAGGTGATCGGTGCGAAGAAGGGTTCTTTGGTCGGGCAGTTTATCGGCGAGTCAATATTGCTTTCCTTTTTAGCAGGAGTCATAGCGGTCGCAATCGTTGAAATCAGCTTGCCTGGCTTTAACCGCCTGACGGATAAAGAACTATTCATTGACTTTGCGAGCTCCACTAATTGGTTGTTCGCGCTGGCCTTTGTCGTTTTGACCGGTGTCATTGCGGGTAGCTATCCTGCGTTTTACCTTTCATCCTTTCAGCCGATAAGAGTCTTGAAGGGAATATTAAGTTCCAACAAAGCATTGGTTACACCGCGTAAGGTGTTAGTGGTCATGCAGTTTACTTTTGCCATTATTCTTATTATTAGCACTATTATCGTTCGAAATCAAATCAACTACGCAAGAGAAAGGGAAACAGGTTACGACAAACGCAATTTGATCTATCATCACCTTACGGGTGATCTTCCAAAGAACTATTCCCTTGTAAAAAATGAGTTGCTTGCCTCCGGCGCCGCAACCGCTGTCACCAGAACGAGTGCTCCTTTAACCCAAGGTTGGAGTGATAGCTGGGGCTTTGAATGGAAAGGGAAAGACCCAAACGATAAGACAGATTTTGATCGGTATTCTGCTGATGAAGATCTTGTAAAAACGGCTGGCTTCCAATTGATAAAAGGAAGAGATTTTAATCTCAAAGAATTTCCCACCGATTCAAC
>DATDNL010000316.1:0-3061 GCA_036518315.1 Flavisolibacter sp.
TAAGATAAATGGAGAGACAATATATCAAGTAAAGCGAGGGAATTTTGAACGGGCAATGCTAGCATTTCATCGAATAGTTATTATTTGACATAGGAAACAGCCGGTTATCTATCCCCTTAGGGCACATTGTAAAAGGTACGCCGTTATCCAATTAATACTTCGTAAACGGGGGCGAATTTGCTTTCCAAAACGGGCAAGTACTGTTATATTCGTAGTGCACGGAAAAAGACACATGAAAAGACGATCTATAAGGCGCGTTTACACGACCGGATTTTTGTTTCTTAACCTTCGACAACAACAACCGACTAAGACGTGAAACACGTAAACATTGTAGTTCCTGTTCACAACGAAGAGGAGAATATACTCTCCCTGATTGGACAGGTGCAGGAAGTTTTCGAACATCTTCCTTACCCTTACTCCTTTATTATCGTTGACGATGGCAGCGCCGATCGCACATTGGATCTGCTGCGTATTGCCTCGGCCTCAGATAAGCGCGTGCGCTATATTTCTTTAAGCAGGAACTTCGGTCACCAGAATGCCTTGAAGGCGGGTCTCGACCACGCAAGGGGCGACTGTGTGATCACTATGGACGGGGATCTGCAACACCCACCCCGGGTGATTCCTGAATTGATAAAGTATTGGGAACAAGGGTACGATGTCGTCTATACTTTGAGAGAGGATGATGAAACCAACACTAGCTACTTGAAACGAAAGACGTCTGGTATTTTTTATAAGATCATGAATAAGCTGGCTGGACTCGATATAGAAAAAGGCTCCGCGGACTTCAGGTTGCTCAGTAAAAAGGTGGTGTATACACTCCAGGCCATTGACGAACACGAGCTTTTTTTCAGGGGGTTGGTAAAATGGGTCGGTTTCCGCCAGGTGGGCGTACCGTATAAGGCCAATCCAAGAGTCAGTGGGCAATCGAAGTATTCCTTTGGAAAGATGTTGCGATTCGCGGTACAGGGCATTACCTCGTTCAGCACGAAACCCTTATACCTTGCCGCTTATCTCGGAATTGTATTTTCATTGCTTTCGCTTCTATATATACCTTATGCGCTCACCAGCTATTTCCTGGGGCATGTGGTAAGCGGATGGGCATCGATCATCGTTACCATTGCCTTCTTTGGCGGACTGCAGTTATCTATTCTTGGGATCATTGGCTTGTACATCGGGAAAGTTTTCCTGCAAGGGAAAAAGAGGCCGCATTATATTATCAAAGAGTTGAATCATGTGCAGGAAGCAGTTCCTTCTGCTCAGTTTTGATGTTGAAGAATTCGATATGCCTCTTGAATACGGGCAGGCCATTCCGGAAAAGGAACAGCTAAATCTCGGGCATCAAGGGCTGGAGACTTTGATGGAAGTCCTGGAACCTTTTGACCTGCAAGCCACGTTTTTTACAACGGCTAATTTTGCGCAGCACTTCCCCGCAGCCATCAATGGCATTAGCCAAAGGCATGAAATTGCTTCACACACTTTCTATCACTCCCGGTTCAGTACAGAAGACCTGTTGGCATCAAGGCTGAAGCTGGAAGAAATCATTGCAAAGCCCGTGTATGGTCTGCGAATGCCACGCATGGCGAAGGTGGCCATGAAGGATGTAAAGGCGGCTGGTTATTTATACGATTCCTCTGTCAACCCAACCCTTGTGCCGGGGCGGTACAACAACCTCCACCTCCCGCGCCACCATTATTACGACGAGGGGATGTTGCGTCTGCCGGTTTCAGTTTCACCCGTGCTGCGCCTTCCACTTTTCTGGCTATCGTTTAAAAACTTCCCTTATTCCTTTTATTTACGCCTCGTAAAAAGGAGCCTGCAAAAAGATGGATACGTTTGCCTTTACTTCCATCCCTGGGAGTTTATAAAACTTGATGGATATGAGCTTCCTGGCTACACAAAACGATTGGCTGGAGAACAATTGCAGGAGCGGTTACAACGACTCATCAGGGATCTCGCTCCTAACGGTGAGTTTATTTCTATGGAAGAATGGGTGAGGGAAACCATCAGTAAGGGGGAGCATTCTATTGCCGCGAAAAAGCGAGCTCTTAATGAATAAGCGCCTCTGTGTGAATAACAGTACCACCAAATTTCGCTACGAGGCGCAAGTCCTCCCTGGAACAATCGCAAATAAGTAGAAGCTCGTTCGTGCGAATCTCCATTGATGTTGATTTGATAGCTTGTGCAAATTGCCAAAGCTGGTAAAGATCCCGAAAGCGAATAGTTGTCTTGTCTTCAGACATAAGCATGTGTTGATGTTTGATCAGTCCAAAGATTGAGGGAGATACAATAGCGGTCTTGTTAGACGGTCTTTAGATGAAGCTCAAAACAAAGTCGAGACTGGTCTACCTGAAGATAAGGAAAGCAGCTGACTATTGATATTAAATTTAATTTCTAAATGGGCAACTGAAGTGTGTGGAGTGGGAGGTCCCTCGTGCGTCGGGGTGAACCACTGACAACAAAGGGCGGCGGAGCTAACGACGATCATACCCGGGCGCGGGCATTTATGATAGATTCGTTGTAAAGGTACTTGCATGAAGGAGTTATCGATAGACATAGCTGTCACCAAAGAGTTCACTGCTCATTTCTTTTTTTACCAGAGTCCCAATCCTTCCAAGTGTAGGTTCTATGTCACGGTAATGGACGAGAACAAAAAGCCCTATTTCTTTTTCCTCGACAAATGCAAGCAAGAGCGGTGGAAAATAGAAGATGCATTAAAGCTGCCCGAGTGGATCAGGAATCTTGAAGATGAACTCAACGAGGTGATTGCTTATGAGAGGGATTTGGAGAAGTGGGAGGGATAAGGATTTAATGTTCGATGTTCGAGGTTAGGTCGTTCACGGTAGTTGATTGGTTGATTGAGTTGAGTAAGTTGATTAGGTTGAGGAGCTATCCCAAGGAATTTGTCATTTCGAAGGAGCTCGATACGCTTCTTCTCAGGAAATAACCGCACGCGACTGAGAAATCTCATGGGTTTGTAGAAATTGGGGGAATGTTCTCGCGGAGGCGCGGGGGGTGGTTGAATGGTTGATTGAGTTGAGGAGCTATCCCCTGGAATTTGTCC
>DATDNL010000317.1:0-2698 GCA_036518315.1 Flavisolibacter sp.
TAAAGATCATTTATTACATATCACCGCAAGTGTGGGCCTGGAAAGAGGGTAGGGTGAAATCTATCAAACAGGTTGTCGACAAAATGCTTGTGATTCTTCCGTTCGAAGAGAAGTTTTACAAAGACAAGTGGGATTATAAGGTAGAATACGTTGGCCACCCCCTTGTACAGGTCATAGAAGAATTCCGGGCACGCAAGGAATTTCATTTTATTACCTGGAGCTGGCGAGAATCAAGTGCAGAGGAAGAAGAGAAGAAACGCGGTAAGGAATTAATTGCCTTGCTGCCCGGGAGCAGAAAGCAGGAGATTGAGATCAAGCTTCCCATCATGCTGGAGGCTTCAAAGAACTTTCCTGATTACCGTATCGTAATTGCACAAGCACCCGGTCAACCGATCGATTTCTATAAAAGGTTGATCAGCGACAACTATTCCAACATTGAAATTGCCTTCGAGGGTCAGACCTATACCCTGCTGAACCAGGCTAAAGCTGCACTGGTTACTTCGGGGACTGCAACACTGGAGACGGCATTATTCGGTGTGCCCGAGGTGGTTTGTTACAAGGGCTCCAACATCTCCTACCAGATCGCTAAGCGACTTGTCAGGATCAAATACATTTCTTTGGTAAACTTGATCATGGACAAGCAAGTGGTTACGGAGCTCATACAAAATGATCTTACTGTTGAAAACATCACCAGGGAGCTAGGCAGCATTCTTCACGACGAAGAGAAGATCAAGGAAATGAAGAAAGACTATTCCGACCTGAGGCAGCTTCTTCAGAAAGAAAACAATGCGTCTGCAAGGGCAGCACAGGAGATCGTGGGATTCCTGCAATCTAACGCCTGAGGAAAAGCTTTATCATCAAGATGATCAGGCAAAGGATGAACATGAAGATGCTTATGCGGTTGATACCGTGCATATACTTCACAAAGGTTGTTTTTGGCCTGTCGGGATCGGGTTTTTTAATGTAGAGATATTCCGCTAGTTGTTTCAATACGCCCATAAAAAAACTGTATCGTAAAGATACAGTTTCATATAAAGTAGTTGCTTACTGATGTGTTATGGTGCAGGGCTTCTTCTTACTTTGTCCTGCTTTTTTATGACTCCCCCTCTCAGGTTGAAACACTCAGGCGAGTTCTGCAAATAGTTACTCTTGGTGCTAATCCTTTTCTTTTTTGTTGAGTTGGTTTCATTCCAACCACTTGCGGGGTGAAGGACGTTTTCGAAGTAAATGAACAGGTGGCGCAAATAATTCATTTTTCTTAGGATTTAGGGTTTTTGGACTTGGATTTTAATCATGTGTTCAATTAATAAATGTTAATTGTGCACGCGTCAAACTTAATAAATCCAATGAACAATTCAAATCCAAAAACGGTGAATGGGTTCAAAGTTGCGCCAAACATGTCGCACGCCTCGTGAAGTACATCAGGGGATGAACTGATATCCCTCATCCTCGCATTTTCTGAGATTCTCTTCCAAAGTGCGCCCGGTAGCTTTCATGCTGTCATACCTCAGCTTTAGGGATAGAGCATAACCATCAACACCGGGAAATAAGCTTGCCTTATGCAGGTTCATCTGTAACAGATCCCATGGAAACTAAAAGCCCAGTTACCGAAAATTGCTCCGCAAAGAGTTTGAACTCCTCCAGCCAGGTTATCTTATCGTCGAATATTTATGCTCAACCATCAAACCGGAGCATAAACATTTTGTTGAGCGAAACCGGCTATTTTGAGAAAGGATAGGTTTCTTCTTTTTTGGTGAGACTTAGGTTGTTCTCGTTTAAAAGACGGATGATCTCTTTCAAAGATTTCGTCATTTCGTTCATCGACTGGTAGTTGGCATAATTTACCTGCGTATTAACCCAGCGCACATAGATCGCTTCATTTTCGTGGGCATTCAGGCCGGTTTGTTGTTTGAAAAGTTCTGGTGTAAATGGTTCGAACGTCGGTGTCATGTATCAGTTTTTTTGGCGTGACACGAATTTAGGAAGGGAATGAATAATGTTACGGAATGGCCTCGATGAAAATAGAGTTTAGACGAAAAATAGTGGTACTACTTAGTAAAGGTTGCAACATTGCCGCGTCCATACGGCAGGGTGACTGTACAGAAAGCTGTACCTTACTCCATGCAGTGTGGGTGCAGTGTAGTAGCTTACAGGTCGGTGTCCGGTATGGCGCAGGCCAGGGGCGGCTAGGGAGTAGCTATGACTTTGACCGGAAGGAACTGTTCTCTAACTGCTCTATAACTGCACTATAACTGTTCTATAAGTGCTCTATAACTCCATGTACAGATACACCTATCCAAAATTCTCAAAAGTAAACGGGTAGAGACCCGGGAAATAAATCCTCCGTATTCTTGAATGATTGGCTGGCAACGAGGACATGATAGTCCGCAATTTAGGAGGTCTGCTGTAACGGCGCCGTATTTATCTTCTGCGCTTCAGTCCTAGATTTTGGCTTATAGATCCGAGATTTGGCGAGTCCCCATTTATTGAGCCTGAAAGAGATGGAATTACCAATTACTCCTAAGCCGTATTCCATGCTTCGCCTGAAGTTGATAGAAGAAGCTTCTTCAAAGTATTTAGCGGGGCAGGAGATCTCTCCTATTTCGTAGCTGTAATAAAATATCTGGGTAAGCATCTGGTTGTCGAAGATGAAATCATCGGAGTTGGCATCGAAGTTTACCTTCTCCAGTATTTCCCT
>DATDNL010000318.1:0-3377 GCA_036518315.1 Flavisolibacter sp.
TTTTCGGTTGATCTCATCAAAGCCGTTGTAGCTCAGCGCTCCTATAAGTCTGCCGAGGAAATCGCGGAAATCACAAAGGCAGTGAATACCACTGTTGATATGCAATTGTATGCGATTACGACAGCAAGGGAAGGCATGACCGAAATGCAGGTGGCTGCAAACGTTCAGAGTATTGCCGTAGCTGCGGGGGGGAATCTTTCGTTCCCGACAATTCTTACGATGCGGGGAGAAATATTGCATAATGGTTTCAGCCGGGCGGTGCTCAGGGAGCCCAATACTGTTTTATGCGACTGTGGCGCGGAGACAGATAGACATTATGCAGGAGATCTGACGCGGACCTTTCCCGTTGGTAAAAAATTTACCGACAATCAAAGAGACATCTACGACATCGTTTATAATGCGCATATGCACGCTGTCAGTTTATTGAAACCCGGAATACAATTCCGGGATATTCACCTTCATGCATGTGAAAAATTAGTTGAAGGCCTCCAACGACTGGGTTTGATGAAGGGGGATATCAAAGAATCGGTTGCGCTTGGAGCGCATGCACTTTTTTTCCCCTGCGGTCTTGGACACATGTTGGGATTGGATATTCACGATATGGAGAACCTCGGAGAAAAATACGTAGGTTATGATGACTCTATTGTTAAAAGCACGCAGTTTGGTTTAAAATCCTTGAGGTTAGGACGTGCCTTGGAAGCGGGATTCGTCATCACAGTCGAACCGGGAATTTATTTTAACCCGGCTTTGATTGATGAATGGTTTACAGAAAAAAAATTCGAATCCTTTATTAATTATGAAAGGCTAAAGGATTTTAGAAACCTTGGCGGTATTAGAATTGAAGAGGATTTTCTAATTACTGAAAAGGGAAGCGAATTATTGGGTCGTCCATTAGCGAAGGGCGCAACTGAAATCGAAGAATTGAGACAATTCTAAAATTTGGCGCTTAATACAAAATCAGAATGAATATTTTCTATAATCGAAAGCTACGATTGATTTTTCTAATCATCGTGGCAAGCTGGTGTGGTCCGACGGGTCTGAAAGGCCAGCAAAAGGATGTTCTTTATGTTCCACACGCCTGGCAACCTAAAGTGTGGGTTTCAGATGTCCCCGGCGGTTGTCCCTACAAAAGATCGCATGCGTTTTCAGCGATTGCTTTTCTTGGCACACATGTCAGCTATACAGACGCTGATACCTGGTATCCGTCATGGGCTTCAGACGGCAACATGTATAGCGGGTTTGCAGACGGAGAGATAGGGCTTGAAAGTACACACTCCAGCGGAGGTGCGAAAGCTAATACCGGAAATGCAAAAATAGAAGGGGATGATCCTATGCACTTAAAAATAACTTCACTTGGTATCGAATATGCTTCGGCATTGCCTTACCAGGGGCGCTATCCCTGTGCGAATCTCGTTTACAATGGAATATGGTATTACGGAACTTACGGAATTGACTTTGACCCAAATCCTGAAAATAAAAAATATAGCTGGGCTATCTGTGGTCCTTTACCGGGCTTTCGCATATCCAAAGATTACGGTAAGTCGTGGACGCCTTGTCCTAACACACTTGAGAATCCCTTGTTTCCCGAGTCGGGCAAAGAGGGAAAGATTGTGAAAATGGGCACTCCCCATTTTGTAGATTTTGGACAAAACCTCGAAAATTCACCAGATGGATATGCATACCTGGTGGGGCACGGCGGGGCAGATGACGATCCGCATCCGCGGGTTGCCAATAACAGTTGGATCGCTGGCGATGCTGTTTATATGGCCAGGGTAAAACCTTCGCCCGAGACGATAAACCGTCTTGAAGACTACGAGTTCTTCGCGGGCAACGACGCAACGGGCCATCCAATATGGTCGCATCATTTTTCTGATATTAAGCCGGTAACAGAATGGATGCATCATATGGGATGCACAAACATTACGTATGATAAACCTTTGCGTAAGTACCTGATGTGCGTAACTGATGGATGGCCGGGCATAGAAAATATGAATTCCTATGTACTGGAATCCGACAATATTACTGGTCCTTACAATCTGATCACTTACATGAAGAATTTCGGAACCCAAGGTTATTTTATGACGATTCCATCGAAATTCATTGCGGCGGACGGGAAGAGTTTTTGGCTGAGTTACTCTGCCAATTTCAGCCAGGGTTATTTCGGAGATATTACGAAGTCTAATCCGCGGGGCAGTCGTTATGCCTGGAATTTACAACAGGTACAGTTTGTGGACAGCAAAGAAGAACAATCGTTGATGAAAGAAATGCAAAACGGGGAGGCGGATCCAATAAAAAGTCAAAAAAATATCGCGCTCAAGGCCAATGTTGAAGTTTCATCTTCTTTAAGAAGCGCCAGGCCTATGACTGAATTACACCAGTATTTTGGTGAAGGAGCTGTTGATGGTATCGTTGGCGATGGCTCGAAAAACGCGCTCAACGAGTGGGTGAGCGACGGAGAAACCAATACGGCCTTCATCAGGCTCAATTGGAAAGAGCCACAACATGTTTCCAAAGTATGGCTTTTTGACCTGCCGAATTTAAAAGATCAAATTACCTCGGGTATGCTTGTTTTTAGCGACGGATCGACGATCAGCGTTTCTGCATTACCAAATGATGCCGCTTCGGCAAAGGAAATCCTCTTTCCTGAAAAGAAAATCAATTGGATGGCATTCATCGTCAATAGTGTGTCAGAGACAACGAGCAATGCGGGTCTTTCAGAAATAGCCGTTTTCAATTGACAGATGGTTTGACGATCAAAAAAGATAATACTCCTTCACGGATAGAAACATTCAAGCTATATGAGAGCAGTAATTTTGGCAGAGCCGGGATCTTTAATTGATTCCAATGTGGATCCTCCAGGCGAAATACGGGAACACGAAGTTTTGCTCAGGATGAAGTGTTTAGGCATCTGTGGTACAGACCTGCATGCATATAAAGGACGCCAACCTTTTTTCACGTATCCAAGAATTCTTGGTCATGAAATCGCTGCTGAAGTGATTTCCTTCGGAAGGGATGTTGAGAATTTGCGTGCCGGGGACTTATGTACCGTGATGCCCTACCGTAACAAACTGAATGACCAAGCCGTAAGGAATGGTAAATACAACTGTGGAAGTTCACTGGCATATATGGGGGTTCATGAGGATGGCGCTATGCAGGAATATTTCGTGCGTGATGCCAGAGATGTGTATGTTACTAATGGTCTTTCGCCCGAACAGACAGCGATGATCGAGCCTCTTGCAATTGGAAGCCACGCCATCGAAAGGGCGAACATAAAGCCCGATGATATCGTATTGGTTGTAGGAGCTGGCCCTATCGGCATCGCGGTGATTACGATGGGTGTATTAAAGGGTGCCAGTTTCATTGTTACTGACACGAAT
>DATDNL010000319.1:0-2639 GCA_036518315.1 Flavisolibacter sp.
CCACCTCTTTCCTTCATGTATGGCACCGCTTCCCTGCAAAGATGAAAGGCTGCATGTATGTGGATATCGAAAGCCTTGTACCACGCATCCCGGGCGCCATTAAGCAAACTGCCCGGCGCTGCTGACCCGGCACAATGAATCAATATATCAATACCTCCAAACCTATAAACCGTCTCTTGAACTGCCCGTTTACATTCATCTGCATCCCCCAGGTCTGCTTCAACAGTCATACAGTCTGCTCCATTGTTTTTTATCTTACAAACCAACTGACTGTCGCAGGGTTGCCTCGCCACCAGGCTGACACTTACACCCTCAGAAGATAGTTGCAGGGCCGTATGGGCCCCAATTCCTTGGGTCCCGCCGGTGATGAGAGCTACTTTGTTTTTTAGGTTCATTGTAAAAGTTTAATGGTTCTGTCCAGTATTAAAACTGTTTCCCTAACCTCATTTTTTCCCTCTGATTTTTTTTACTTCTGCCTCTGAAACAACACTTGCCTTGTTGCCAAAACTATTGCGCACATAACTCAGCACATCAGCAATTTGCTGGTCTGTTAAATTGGCTTGCGGGGGCATCGTATTGGTATAAACATCGCCCTCGATTTCAACAGGCTTGTTCAGGCCCTTCGTCAGGATCGTAACTAGTGATTGTTTATTACCCAGCACCTGTGCTGTTTTTATCAACGGTGGATTTAACCCCATTACACCACCGCCATCCTTCTGGTGACAGGCAATACAAGTTTTTTGATAAACTACCTTTCCTCTTTCTATTGATTTCTGTGACGCAATTGATAATCTCTGCGACGTTTTCATAGTTCCTTGGGCTGCAAGAAGCATCGTCGCAAACATCAACGTCAAACTGAGACTCGCTTTTTTCATGCCGGGTAACTTGAATTGATTTCGTTTATTTTCCATTGTATCGTATCTGGTAAATCGTTCCCTTGGAATCATCAGTGACATACAACGAACCGTCGGGCCCCTGCGCCAGGCCGCACGGGCGGTGTTCCGCTTCGCGGGGCACCATCACTGTTTCATGCCCGGAAAAATTATCGGCAAAAATTTCCCAATCACCGGAAGGTTTGCCATTCTCAAACGGAACAAAAGCAACCATATAGCCAAGTTGCTTCTCGGGCGCACGGTTCCACGAACCATGGAAGGCAACAAAAGCACCGTGCCTGTACTTTACAGGAAATTGTGTACCTGTGTAGAAGAGCAAGGCATTCGGCGCCATATGGGCCGGGAAAGCCATAACAGGGTCGATAAATTTTTTATCCGCTGCCATTTCTCCGTCGCCACCGTATTCGGGAGCAAGTATATTCTTCTTTTTAAAGTTGTCGTAATAAGCAAACGGCCACCCGGCGTTGTCACCTTTTGACAACTTATACATCGCCTCAGCAGGCAGATCGGCGGACTGCTTAGTGTCGTAAAACTTTGGCCACGATGAATTCAAATTATCTCGTCCGTGCTGCATTACATACAAGCTGTTATCATCGGCGTTCCAATCAAGGCCCATAACGTTTCGCAGCCCTGTAGCATACCGAACACCTTCAGCGTAAGATTGACCCTCTTTATCCGCCCTGAATTGCCAGATGCCGCCGGCAGAATCTAAAATTGGACAATTCGGAATACCTTTTGACTCGAGTCCACGGTCCTGCAACTGGCAAGAATTGGAATAGGCGCCTATATTGACATAAATATTTCCGTCATTGTCCAACACCATAGACTTTGTTTCATGCTGCCGCCCTGCTTTCATACCGGTGATGATTCGCTCAGGCTTTGCCGTGTCAATCACCCTGTCATTTTCATCTAGTTTATACCGGAATACCTCGGAATCGGTAGAAGCGAAGAGGTATCCGTTTTTAATCGTTATACCAGTGCCTGGATAACGACAGAAAGACATCAGCGTTTCAAACTTTCCATCATGATCTTGATCGCCGAGTAGTACGATACCTTTCCCGTTGACGAGATTTTTTAATCTCACATACAACTCACCATTTTTTGTCGCAACAATATGCCTTGGTCTTCCTTTAATTTCAGCAATTACACGACTTTCAAAGCCGCCGGGAAGTTTCAACCTAGCGTTCGGACTCGTTGTCTGGGCAAAACCACCGAAGGTCAACGCAAAGACTACAAACGGGACCAGTGCGACCCGCAGAAAAAGGCTCTCTTTTCTATTACTCATTTTTATCCCTTTATTTAATGAACCGGTCCAAAGTGAACATCTTCAGCTTTTGCTTTGGTATTTAAAAGTTGAATACTGGTGGCGGGGCCAAGTCTTACAGGCATTTGCCATGAACGCAAAGCCCACACGACCTCTTTCGCCGGAGTTACTTCAACAAATTGAACAGGCAAGTTCGAAGAATCAATTTTGAAACGTTTACTTTGGTTGAACCAATTATTAATTAGCGTGTTTCCATTGGGCAAACGGTAAGCTGTTTGCATTCCGAAGAAGCGGTAATCAGGAAGATCCGTCGGCGTCATTTCCCACACAATCTTACCTGTCCTTGTGATCTCGCGGACAATGTTCTTATTGGAACAAGCGAGGATATTGCCATTCGGTAATTCATCAGCGGACCACGGCGAGGGAAAATCCTGTTGCCACAGCGGTCTGCCGTCGAAGTCATACTCAACGAGTTTATTCAT
>DATDNL010000320.1:0-3030 GCA_036518315.1 Flavisolibacter sp.
AGGCAATGAAGGCCGCCTTTTCGAAGCGTAAGGCTTTGGAGCCATCTTCCACTGTATAACTTAGGTCGGTCCGCGTCCAGTCGAGAACGGGCATGAAGTTGTAGGTGACGATGTTGACGCCGCACTTACCCAGGTTGGTAAGACTTTGCTTGTAATTCTCTATGTAGGTCTTGTAATCCCCTGTCTGTGTTTTGATCGCTTCGTGCACGGGCACGCTCTCCACCACCGACCACGCCATACCTGCCGCGGCGACTTCACTTTTTCTTTTCTCAATCTCTGCGACGGTCCATACCTGGCCATTGGGCACGTGGTGCAGTGCGGTTACTACGCCTGTGCAACCTGCCTGTCGTATATCCCAAAGTGATACGGGGTCGTTTGGTCCGTACCAGCGCATTGTTTGTTGAAATTGCATTTGTTAGTTTTTAGAAGTCAGAGACTTGCTTGGAGTTGATTATTAATTATTAATTACTGATTATTGGGTAGGTGGTCTGCACTAGTTACCTACTCACCATTCACAATTCACGACTCACCACTGACCATTCACAATTCACCATTGACAACTCACCACTCACAACTCATCATTCACCCTCACACTCCACTAAACGCACTGAATCCTCCATCGATTGGGACCACTACTCCCGTTACGAAGGCTGAGCCATCGCCGGCAAGCCAAAGAAGGGTTCCGATGAGGTCTTCGGGGGTCCCGAAACGGTTCATGGGTGTGTGCTCTAATATGGTGTTGCCTCGCGCGGTAAGGCTTCCATCGGGTTGGGTAAGAAGGGTGCGGTTCTGTTCCGTGAGGAAGAAACCCGGCGCCAGGGCATTCACACGGATACCGGCTTTTGAGAAATGTACCGCCAGCCACTGTGTGAAGTTGGATACCGCTGCTTTGGCGCCACTGTACGCAGGGATCTTGGTCAGGGGACGGAAAGCATTCATGGACGAGATATTGATGATGCAAGCGCCCTTGCGTCCGACCATATCCTTTGCAAAGACTTGGGTAGGAAGCAATGTACCGATGAAGTTCAGGTCGAAGACAAACTTGATGCCTTCGGGATCGAGGTCGAAGAAGGTCTTTAGCTCGTTGGTGGCGTTCAGGTCTTCGGGCATCAAAAACTGGTTGGAGGTGGTTCCTTTGGGATGATTGCCACCGGCACCATTTATTAATATATCGCAGGGGCCAAAGGCATCGACAACTGTCTTGTGGGCAGCGCGAATGCTTTCGATGTCGAGGACATTGCAGGCCACGCCTATAGCTTCACCGCCTTTTGCTTTGATCTCGTCTGCTACATTTTGAGCGTTCTCCTGTTTCAGGTCGAGTAAGGCTACGCGGGCGCCCTGTTCTGCCAGGGCCTGTGCCATGACGCTGCATAATACTCCGCCTGCACCTGTGATGACTGCTACTTTGTTTTGGAATTCTTTCATCGATTGTATTTAATGGTTTGAACTGTCTCGCCGGTTCATTTCCCGTTCACGGGTAAGCAAGGTACAGAGTGAAGGAAAAGGAGAGCGTGATTAGCAGCAGTTTTTTTGCGAAAACGATTGCGGAGGAGTGGGGGGAGGGATAATTGATTATTGATTTATTAATTATTGGGTGGAGTTTGAATTTCGGAAGGGTTCCTTTGTTTTGAGAAGTACAAAAAGAGGTAAAGAGTTTATTGAGAGGTCAACCCATGCGAGGAGGAGGATTATTGATTATTGATGTATTGATTATTGGGGAGAGACTTTATGTGCAGGATTATACAAGCCAAACAGCTACCATCTGCAAACCAAAAGGAGCTTTCAATATTCATAGCTGACTACCATGCACTGGAATGACCTTTTGCATTTGACATAGAGACAGCAGATACATAGAAATCACATAGAAGCTGACAAATACACGTCTATTGTTGTAGCTGAGTTCTACTGATAGGGAAGGAAGGCCACTTACGCTTTGAGCTTCCCAATAATCAATAATTAGTAATCAATAATCAACCCTTTAGTTGCCGTAAACGCTCAGGAACTTAATGCGCATGATCTTGAGTTGCTCCCAGTTGTAGTTGCCGTCGGAGAGCTCCTGTTGCGCCACTTCCAATGAAGACGTTTCGCAACCCTTGAAGTAATCGATGATCTCTTCCTGCTCGTATTCGTCCAGCATCTGGTCGATGGCATAATCGAGATTGAGCTTGGTGCCACTGGCTGCAATGGTTTCCATTTCCTCGAGCAAATTATCAATCCGCAGGTCCCGCGCCTTTGCAATGTTCTCCAAAGGAATTTTCTTATCAACCTGCTGGATGATATGGATCTTGTTGCTGCTCTTGTTCACGACACTCTTCATCACGAAGTCGTCAGGCTTCTCGATGTTATTCTCTTCTACGTATTGAGCAATGAGCTCGATGAAGGGTTTGCCGAATTTGAGAGCCTTCCCTTTACTGACTCCCTGGCATTTGGTGAGTTCGTCAACCGTGGTTGGATACAGTGTTGCCATATCCTGCAAGGAAGTCTCGAGAAAGATTACGAATGGCGGAAGGTTCTTTTTCTTTGCTTCACGCTGGCGAAGATCCTTCAGCATGCCGAACAACTTCTCATCTGCTGAAGCACCTGTTACTGCATCTGCACCTTCCTCATCGTCTTCATTAGCCTCTTCGAAGAGGTTGTTGAGAACGATCTTGAAAGATTTGGGCTTTTTGTAGAATTCCTCTCCTTTTTTGGTGATCTTAAGTACGCCGTATTCCTCGATGTCTTTTTTCAGCAAGCCCTCGAGCAACATCTGGCGGACGAGTGAGTTCCAGAAATGCGCGGGCTGGTCTTTACCGATGCCGAATTCGTCGATACCCTCGTGACGGAACATTTGAATTTGAGGTGTAAGATGTCCTGTGATGATCCTTACCACGTAATCGGTAGCAAAACGCTCATCCAGTTTCTTAATGGTCTTGAGTGCTTTAACGACACCATCTTTTGCTTCAATCCTTTCTTTTGGATGGCGGCAGTTATCACAATTGCCGCATTTATCCTTTCCATACTCCTCACCGAAATAGCTCAACAGGGTCT
>DATDNL010000321.1:0-2699 GCA_036518315.1 Flavisolibacter sp.
AATGCAACAAGACCAAAAGCAAATACAGTTGGATATACCATGATCCCGTCCAAACCGAATGTGCTGGCGAAGTAGGCAGTCGCCATTAGCACAAAAAATACAAGGCCATTCCAGAAGGCACTGAAATTACCTGCAACAAAACCCGAAAGAATCACAAGGGAAGCACCACCTTCTTTGCCGGCGCTCACAATTTCACGCACGTGTCTTGATTTGGTAGAAGTGAAAACCTTTGTGAATTCAGGAATCAATGCAGCACCCAAAGTACCGCAACTGATAATGGTTGAAAGAATCCACCACATATTTGTATTGCCTGCAAGGTCAGGAATCAGGAAATAGCTTGCTGCAAAGGTTACAGCAATTGAAAGAAGTGAAGTGATCCAAACCAGGCTCGTTAAAGGCACCTCGAAATCAAGGTCTTCTTTGCCCTTGTACCTGGCATTGCTTACAGCACGGTTAATGAAGAAGGCACTCAATGAAGTAAGGATCATTAAAATGCGCATCGCGAAGATCCAAACCAGGAGTTCTGTTTGCATAGCCTCTCCCCCAGTTACCGCCAACAGTATGAATGAGATCAAAGCAACACCAGTAACACCATAGGTTTCGAAACCATCGGCTGTCGGTCCAACAGAGTCACCTGCATTATCACCTGTACAGTCGGCAATAACACCGGGATTGCGAGGATCATCTTCTTCGATTTTGAAGACTACTTTCATCAGGTCGGAACCGATGTCAGCGATCTTAGTGAAGATACCACCTGCAATACGCAGAGCAGAAGCACCAAGCGATTCGCCAATGGCAAAACCGATGAAACAAGCGCCTGCCAGGTTGCCCGGCATGAACAGTAAGATGGTCAACATTAATATCAACTCTACGCAGATCAACAGTACTCCAATACTCATCCCTGCGTCAAGAGGAATATTTAACAGCTGTAAAGGCTGGCGACGTAGTGAGGCAAAAGCCATACGTGCATTGGCAAGTGTATTCATTCGAATCCCAAATGCCGCCACGGAATAGGAACCCAGGATACCGATTACGGTCCATCCCAGGATAAGCAGGACTCCACCTACTCCAAACATCGAATTGCCTTCGTGGTCTTTTGCGAGAAATCCGAAATAGCCGGCAATAGCCGCACCAATGAACATAAACAAAATAGCAAGGAATTTACCTTGCTGTTTTAGATAAGCTGAGCATGTTTTGTAAATCACATGCGCTATATCTAACATGGACTGGTGGGCAGGGAGCCGTTTTACTTTACTGAATTGATATAGTCCAAACAACAAGCCTAAAACCGTAACTATAAAGCCGTAATAAAGTATGCGTTGTTGCTTAATAGAATCCGGAATCTTGAGGTCCGCTTCTCCGGCGAAAGCAAGCACAGGCAAGACTAAAACAAATACCGAACTGAGAACTTTTTTCATACAAACGATATTGAGTTAAGTGAGGAAAAAAATCTAGTAAAACTATTTAGGTGCTATACGGAAAAACATGATACGAGTCAACCTGCAGTATGTTTTATGTGAGGAATTCTCAGGACGTCATTGTCCCTTATAGTATTATCTAACTTTGAATAGTTTCAATAAGAGTGTGTGGATCCGAATCGATTTAAAATCAATAAGAAAAACGTATTCCTTTCCAATCAATTGTTCGCCCACTTGTCTCACCGGGGAAGATGAGACATTGAACACCGCCAGGGGCTATAGAGCAGATATAGGAGTTACAGAGCAGGTATAGAGCACATATCGAAGAGCAACTTCCAGGTAACTCAATAGTAACTCCTTGTCAGAATCTCCTTAAAACGGTTTCCCGCCGGCCTCCGGTTTATCACTTCAATCAATATGATGAATTGAGTGCAGGCCTGGCGTCACGTGCTATCTAAATAACACCCTTGAACAATTTAATGCTACGTTGAATAACACCGGGAAATAAAAAAGCTTCGCGTGAACGAAGCTGGTAAGGTTTGTGGTGTCAATTCACGCCTAATAATTCCACGGATAACCTTGTCTGACGTAGCGCTCCTCTTCCGTCTGCTGCGTTAGTGCTTCGTGCATTAAGTCGTCAGACGAAATGACTCCTTTAAAATCAAAGCGGTCAAAAATGGCAAGGTGGCGAACACTATACCTTTCCATTAATTGCATGCAGTGCCCAAGAGAAGTTTCAGAAGTCGTTACGGGCAGGGTCCTGCTCATAAACTCCCGAACCTGGATCGTGTTCAAAGGCCTGTCTTCAAACAGGATCTTGCTTGCAATGTCATGATCGGTAATAATGCCCTGGAATTTGCCGTTTTCAAGAACGATGAGGAAGTCCACGTTTTCGCAACTCATTTGGTACAATGCGTCGCTTACAAGGCAGTCTGGAACCACCGTGTTGAATTGAGGAAATTTACGGGCCAATACATCAGCGATTCGTTCCATAAGAAATGGTTTTAGAGGTTTTGCAATCGTTATGTTTTGGCGGCTTGTATTTAAAGTTACGTTTTTAGAATGAGGTATTCCAAAAAAATAATCGGGCTCAGCCCGCTACTGAATTCGTACCCGCGGGTCTATTATACCGTACAGTATATCAGCAAGTATATTGATGAAGATGAAGAACGTTGCTGTTATCAAAACAGATCCCATAACTACTGGAAAATCGAGCTTTTCGAGCGCGTCAACCGTTACTTTACCAATTCCTTTCCATCCAAAAATGTACTCGATAAAAAA
>DATDNL010000322.1:0-16042 GCA_036518315.1 Flavisolibacter sp.
TGATAAAGAACAGGCTGCCAACAGTAATGATTCTCCGAAAAGCGAGGCGCGCAGTGTAGACCTTCCCCCACCGGGGGAATCGAAGGGGGCCGAATGGCCTCTCTGGGAAGTATTTATCCGAAGCAAGCAGGGATTGGATCATAAGCATGTAGGTTCGCTTCATGCCGCGGACGCCCAGATGGCAATTGAAAACGCAAGGGATGTTTATACACGAAGACAGGAAGGGGTAAGCATTTGGGTGGTGGAGAGTAAACACATTCATGCTTCTAATCCTGATGAAGCGGAGAGCTTTTATGAGCCTGCAAACGACAAGGTATATCGGCACCCTACTTTTTATGATCTGCCTGACGAAGTAAAACACATGTGATAAAAGAACCCATGAACACGAAGCTTTTTCTATATACCCTTCACCTTGCGGATAATGCCTTAATCCTGGCGCAGCGGAATGCCGAATGGACGGGACACGGACCGGTGCTGGAACAGGATATTGCCATTACCAATATTTCCCTTGACCTGCTGGGACAGGCAAGAAACTTTTACCAATATGCTGCTTCGTTGTACAATGGTTTTAGCGACGAAGAAAAAGAAGTAGTTGATCGATACGTTCCCCGGTTGTGGAAAGAATATAACCGCGAACTGCAGGAAGATGATCTCGCATTTCTCCGCGACGAGCATCAATACCTGAACCTGCTGATCACTGAATTGCCAAAGGGCGACTGGGCGCAATCTGTTTTACGGCAGTACTTCTTTAGTGCCTTCCAGGTGGAATTGTACCAACAGGTTCAGCAAAGTAAGCTCGTCCAACTTTCGGCAATTGCAGAAAAGGCGATCAAGGAAGTTCAATATCATCTTCGCTGGAGCGGTGAATGGGTGATCCGTTTAGGCGACGGAACGGAAGAGAGTCACAGCCGAATGGTTAATGCGCTCGGTGAGCTTTGGATGTATACCGGCGAAATGTTTGAGGCCGCACCATACGAATTGGTTGATGTAGCCTCTTTGAAAGAGCAATGGTTGGCTAAAGTGGAGAAGGTATTAAGAGAGGCTAGTTTGGAACATTCGAAACAAACGTGGATGCAGAACGGTGGCAAAAGCGGAAGACATACTGAACATCTTGGTTACCTGCTGGCAGAAATGCAGTACTTACAAAGAGCTTACCCAAATGCTACCTGGTGATGGTTGATGAGAAGGAGATATGGACTATTCTTGAAGAAGTGAAAGACCCGGAAGTGCCTGTTCTTTCTGTTATTGACCTTGGAATCGTTCGCTCGGTAAACACTTTGGGCGATGCGATCGATATTACCATCACACCTACTTATTCCGGATGTCCTGCCATGGACGTCATTAGTATGGATATCCGGCTCAAGCTGATAGAAAAAGGTTATCGTAACGTTCGTATACAGCAACAGCTTTCTCCGGCATGGACAACAGATTGGATGAGCGAAGAAGGAAAGAAAAAACTGAAGGCATTCGGTATTGCACCACCCAATCCCAAACAACAGTTCTGTAAGGCAGAAATGTTTCAGCAGGAGGCCGTTCAATGTCCCCGTTGCGACTCCTGGCACACGGAACTCATTAGCCAGTTTGGATCCACTGCCTGTAAATCGATGTACAGGTGTTTGGATTGCAAAGAAGCCTTTGACCATTTCAAATGTCATTAGCCTTATTGTTTAGATTTGATGACTGAAACCTAACTCATGCCCTCAATAATCTTCGAAACAAAAGAAGCCGTTGCTTTTATCACGCTCAATCGTCCTGAAAAATACAATGCCTTCAACAGGGAAATGGCTCTGCAGATGCAGCAAGCACTCGACGAATGCACTAGTAAAAAAATCCGCTGCGTATTTATTACGGGTGCAGGCAAAGCATTTTCTTCAGGGCAGGACCTTGAGGAGGTTGTGGATCCCAAAGGTCCGAAGCTTACCAATATCCTCGCCGAGCATTACAATCCGATTGTAAGGAGAATACGAAAGTTGGAAAAGCCCGTAGTGGCCGCCGTAAATGGTGTAGCTGCAGGCGCCGGCGCTAATATTGCCTTATGCTGCGATGTGGTCGTTGCCGCGCAATCGGCCTCTTTCCTCCAGGCATTTTCAAAGATTGGCTTGATACCCGACAGTGGTGGCACCTACATCCTTCCGCGGCTGATTGGCTGGCAGAAGGCTTCGGCGCTGATGATGTTGGGCGACAAACTGCCAGCGGCAGATGCAGAGCGGATGGGGATGATCTACAAAGTATTTCCCGATGATGCGTTTCAGCAGGAAGCGATCAACATAGCGAATACACTTGCGCAAATGCCTACAAAAGGACTGGCGCTCACCAAGCAAATACTGAGCAATTCCATGATCAACAATTACGATGATCAACTGCATGATGAAGAATTGTTCCAGGAAAAAGCAGGCAGTAGTTATGATTATAATGAAGGTGTGCGGGCATTCCTTGAGAAACGTAAACCTAACTTTAAAGGCGAATGAACCAAAAGAAAGACCAACTCGCGAACTCGGTAGTCGACCATATGATGGAGAACGACTTCTTTAGCCGGTGGATGCGGGTGAATGTTATCAAGGTTAGCGAAGGGTACAGTAAGATACAAATGGTGATCAGGGAGGAAATGGTGAACGGTTTCGGAATAGTGCATGGTGGTATACCTTTTTCACTTGCTGACAGCGCATTTGCTTTTGCCTGCAATAACCGCAACAATTTATCTGTCGCATTGGATGTCACCATCACCTTTACCAAGGCTGTCCACATTGGTGACGTGCTGACTGCCGAAGCAAAGGAGGTACATAATGGCAGAAGTACCGGTGTCTACCTCATTACAGTTACGAATCAGAAGAATGAACAGGTGGCTCTTTTTAAGGGCACTTGTTTCAGAACCGGCAAAACCCTCGTTTAATGTTTTACGAATTCAACGGCATAAAACCGGTAGTCCATGAATCTTCCTTTATTCATCCACAGGCAGCCGTTACCGGCAACGTTGTGATCGGCAGGGACGTGTATATAGGGCCCGGCTGTGCCTTGAGGGGCGACTGGGGAAAGATCGTTATCGAGGATGGCTGTAACGTGCAGGAAAACTGTACGGTACATATGTTTCCTGGAGTAACTGTTTTGTTGAGAGCCTCCGCCCATATTGGACACGGTGCCATCATTCATGGGGCGACCATTGGTCGTAATTGCCTGGTGGGGATGAATGCGGTCATTATGGACGATGTGGAGCTTGGGGATGAATGCATTGTGGGTGCACTCTGCTTTATAAAGCAAGGCGAAAAGATCCCTTCACGTTCATTGGTTGTGGGCAATCCCTCGAAGATTATCAAACAGGTGAGCGACGAAATGATGGCCTGGAAGACTGAAGGCACGAAGCTTTACCAGCAATTACCGGGTCAGTGTATTCAGACTCTAAAGTCCTGTGAACCCCTGCGGGAAGAGGTCGAGCAGCAAGCTCTTATCCAGATGGACTATAGGCCATTCAGGAAAAGTTGACCGCTGCTGTAATTAATG
This sequence comes from Flavisolibacter sp., assembly GCA_036518315.1. Taxonomy (GTDB): domain Bacteria; phylum Bacteroidota; class Bacteroidia; order Chitinophagales; family Chitinophagaceae; genus Flavisolibacter. Next base: position 3,496 of record DATDNL010000322.1, read on the forward strand.
CACGGTTTTATGCAAAAACATTTGCAGGTGCCTCAAATTTCGTAACTTAAACGTCCCATTAACCGCATAAATTAAAACTGTATGAGAAGAGCTTTACCCTTCGCTGCCCTGGCAGCTTTCGTCCTAACTTCCTCAACTCTTCGCGCACAAAACGACCGCTTTGCTTATGCGATCACAGACCTTACCAAAGAAGGTGCCAGCTGGAATGCTTTGCGAAAGATTGACCTTCAAACAGGCCAGTATAGCAACGTATTGCTGAACGGCACCGACAACAAAATGGTTGTTTACGACGCGGTTACAAGGAAACCATTGGCGCAAATGGCAGATGCCAGGTTTGGTACCATGTTGCAGGCTCCTTTTGCAACCGGGGTTGCGGCTGCGGCTTATGACAAGAAACATGGCCGCCTGTATTATACACCGATGTTTATAGACCAGCTTCGGTACATAGACCTTAGAACGATGAAGGTCTATTATGTGAACCAGCCATTCACTAAAATGGGTAGCATGCACAATGATGAAGGCAAGATCATCACCCGCATGGCGATAGCACCCGACGGGTATGGATATGCTATCTCCAACGATGGTAACACCTTTATTCGTTTCACTACCGGTAAGAAGACCACGATAATCGAACAACTGGGCACACTTGTAGACGATGCTTCCAACAACGGCATTACCATCCATAATCGCTGCAGCAGCTTTGGCGGAGACATGATCTGCGACGATAAGGGAAACCTTATCATCCTTACTGCCAGGAACATAGTGTTTACTGTGAATACACAGAGCAAGGTGGCTAAATATTTAGGCAACATATCAGGACTGGAACAAAACTTCACCGTAAATGGTGCAGTAGTCGATGGCGATGGTAACCTGTTGGTGAGCAGCGCTGTCGATGGCAATTCCTATTACATCGTTAATCCTGCCAACTGGAGTGCGAAACCCTACGCGGCCAGTGGTGGTATCTACCGCAGCTCTGACCTGGCCAATAGCAATTACCTGTCTGCAAAGACACCAAAGCTTACTACTACTGAGATCCAAACCTTGATACGCCCGGAAGAGAAGTTTGCTAAATCCATTGCCGTTTATCCAAACCCGGTTACTACCAGCACGATAAGGCTGCAGTTCACTAAAGTGCCAGCCGGCGACTACACAGTGGAACTAAGGGATGTGCTCGGCAGAAGAGTTATGCAAAGAAGAATAGCCATTGAAAGCGATTATCAGACACAGGAACTGAAACTTGACAGGCGCAATACCAATGGTGTTTATATGGTGAAGGTATTTGATGGTAATAACCAATCTGTCTTCACTCAAAAGCTTGTGGTTCAGTGATTGAAACCTGAACCCTCTGACGAAGACGCTGGCCCGTAAGCCAGCGTCTTTATTTAAAGTAGACTTTAAGGCCGTTGCTACAACTTGGCTACTTTGTTTCTCTCTCACACAATGCAGCACTCAAAAGAAATATAACATCGGCAAGAAGTATTCTCTACAGACATTCGACCTTCATTTCTGACGTAACCACCTCCGGCAAGCAAACTGATTGGTCCTGGTACGACAGCTACCACTATATTTGAAAATCGGGCACGGACTTCGCGAACAAAAAATCAAGGGTAAGACCGCGGTCTATACATTTCGGCTATATTATGATAGAGGCTTTGATAAAAGGAACGTCACTTGGATTATTGCTGGCCATTTCCGTTGGACCAATAGTGTTTACTGTAATCAAGCAAAGCCTGGTCAATGGACGTAAAGGAGGGTTGGCCTTCATTGCCGGAATATCACTGAGCGATATCCTGTTGGTGATCTTTAGTAACCTTTTTACCGGCCTCTTTGATTTGCTGAACGCACACAAGAGAACCTTGTCGGTGGTCGCCAGCATCTTTTTGATTGCTGCCGGCCTGTTCTATATATTCTTCAAAAAAGTGAAGGAGATAAACGGTGACGACAAAGACGAGGAACTGGAAACGCATGAGTATATGAAACTGCTTGTTTCCGGCTTTGTCATGAACCTCTTTAACCCCGGCATCATCGTTTTCTGGCTGACAACGGCGACGAGTTTTTCGCGGGATACCTTTAATCAACGACTGCTTCTTTTCGGAACTGCCCTGCTCATTGCGCTGGCGGCGGATGTATTGAAAGTGATGCTTGCCGGAAAGATCAGGGAGCGCATGACACACAAGAACCTCGTGTTGGCGAGCAGGATCAATGGTTTCGTACTGGTGGCTTTCGGTGTGGCTATTATACTACTTGGACACAAGTAAGAGTTGTTGTGGTCATTACGCTCATTAAAACACTGTAGCTGATCATTTCTATTTACGTGTATTAAGCAGACTGGCCGACGGAAATATTCTGTCTTTATTTTTAAAGAGCAGCATTTATCTTGCAAGCCATGAGCAAAGACAGGAGCCTGCCGCGAAGGATATGGAGATTTATCTGGAAGACCTTCCTCATTCTTTTTATTGCACAACTCATTTACATAATAGCATTGAAGTGGATTAACCCTCCTATCACGCTTACCCAGCTCTCAAGCTGGATCAGTGGAGATGGGCTTAAGAGGGATTACGTGGCCTATGACGAGATGTCCCCACAGATAAAGCTTGCTGTTATTTCATCGGAGGACCAGATCTTTCCCGATCACGATGGATTCGATTGGAAGAGCATAGAGAAGGCCATGAAGTACAACAAGAGAAAGCCCGGGCGGTTGAGAGGTGCCAGCACGATTAGCCAGCAGACGGCAAAGAATGTGTTTTTATGGCAGGGAAGGACAAAGTTCCGCAAGGCGCTCGAAGCTTACTTCACTACCATGATTGAACTGATTTGGGGAAAGCGAAGAATATTGGAAGTGTACCTGAACGTCATTGAAATGGGCAAGGGAATCTATGGAGTGGAAGCTGCTTCGCAGACCTATTTCGCCAAACCTGCAAAAGACCTGGCAAGGCAACAGGCCGCCATGATAGCCGCCTGTCTGCCCAATCCAAAAAAATATACAGTGAAGCCACCGGCTCCTTACGTGGTGGTAAAAAGCGCCTGGATCGTTCACCAGATGAACAGTTTGGAAAGAGATCCGGATGTTCAGAGGATCATCAAGTAGCCTAAGGTCTTCACAAGTCGCCACATGGCTCTTCTGCCCCTCATTTGCTGCTTTGTTTAGGTACTAAGGAATAGTAAAGCGTACTCAAAGGGTAGTCAAAACCTTAAGAGCTCCGTCGAAAATAAACGACTTCTAAGCAGCAAGTAATAGGATACTATAAGGATAGTAACGAGATGCTAATAGGATACCATAAGGATAGTAATAGCTTGCCACGACCACAGTCCGACAAAAGTCCGGTCATCCTTCGACCATCTTTCGACTAAAAGGAGCAACAAGTCTCGGTGTTTTCGGGGAAGAACTGCCGAAAGCAGTCCTATGATGAAGTTCTCACAACATACGTTCTAAACCCGAAAAATGCAATGATTTTGGTCGGAATTTAAACGCAGCATATCGACGGGGGTAAAGCCTATTTCACTATGGCTTATTTCCACATTAGCGCATGCTTTCGACATTGAAAGAGTGTTTAAAGGAAGAAGAGTTCATTCAATCGAAAATGAACACGTAAGTAAATTAAATTCACCTTTCCGGGAACACAGTATTGATAATACTAACTGCCATTTGGAGGCGCTGGGCATCGGTACCGGAGATGACGGCCCATTTGGTTTTCTGGTTGATCAAAAGATCCTTGTACATTTTGAAGAGTTTCTTGCGGAACTCCAGGTCAGGGTATTCTCTCAGTTCGTCCTTTACCCATGGTAGATCCACATCACAGAGAAAGAAGAGATCGTATTGACGGAGTGCTATTTGTTTGAGGATCCAGGTATGGCAGTTCTCGAAAACCACTTCGCACCAGACCTTGGTTACATACATATCGGTGTCGATGAAGTAAAAATTGTTTTTAGCCTGGGTAAGCATGGTGTCTTCCAATTCGAGCTGGCCATGAGCAATATTGAGGATGTCACCAAAGCCATATTTACCACCTGTTTCTTTCAGATACTCCCGCGCAAACTCAGGACACCAGGAAGTGCTGTAATGCTCGGCCAGTTGTTCGCACAAAGTGCTTTTACCTGTTGACTCGGGACCTATGACTACGATTTTCTTCATTGGCTTTCTGATTCAAATCTAGACGATTGATTCACATCTTTAGCTCTTTGTTGCCATTCCATCAATCCAAATACCGCAAGCACAAGGAGTACAACATAGTATACACTGGTCAACGCGTAGCCTTTAATATAATAGAGAGGAATAGAAGTGACATTCGTTGCAATCCACCAATACCAACTCTCTACTTTCTTTTTGGCCATCAGCCACATACCTGTAAATGCAGTTGCCGAAGCAAAGGCATCCAGTGCGGGAATGGTGTTGGCGTAGAACGCGCTCTTGGCCCACGTGAGTGCAAAAAAAATGGCAACATAAAAGAAGGCGAAGAACAGTAAGTGTTGCATCCATTGCTTAAAAGAACTATTGGTAATATGAAGAAGGATGTGATGCTGGCGATCCTTCCTGGCCCAGAGTATCCAACCATAGATGCTCATCACCGTATAGTAAAAGTTTACGGAAGCCTCACCGAAGAGAGAGCCCTTGATGCTGATATAAACGTAGATGATAGTGTTGATGAGGCCAACGGGGTAAACAAGAATGTTTTCTTTTTTCGAGAAGAAAACACTGGCAATGCCCGTAACGACTGCAATAAACTCAAGCAACGAAGTCTCGCGGACCTGTGAAAGAAATTTTTCAAGGAAATCCTGCATGGCCTGCAAACCTAATTAAATAGACGTGTACCAGTGCATGGGTCGTAAATATCTCTTGCCGTCGCGGGTGATGAAGCGCGTAGGCAACTGGTCGTGTCCTGTTCTTTGCTTCGTAGTAACCTCGAAGTGCAGGTGTGAAAACGCAGCATAACCCGTTCTACCGGCCAACCCAATTGGTTGCCCTTGTTCAACAGTGTCGCCGACATGCACCAGCGCACCATTATGCTCGAGGTGCCAGTAGTTGCCATAGGTGCCATCATCATGCCTGATAACGACATGGTTGCCTTGTGATAAATACTTAGGCGCTATGCCACCTTTTTCTGAGTCTTGTTTTACATCGACCACGACTCCGCCTCTTGCGGCACAAACCTTTGTTCCCTGCTTCATCATGAAGTCGAGAGCATATTCGCCCTTGTGTGATAAGATCTTTGATTGATAGGCCTGGACAAGTAAATAAGACGTTCCTTTTTCATAAGGTAATGAATAAGCGAAGTCGGATTCATCGTCGGCGGACTCTTTTAAATTCTTTGAAGAAATGGAGTTTGTTTGAGAGAAGGACAAGAATTGGCACAGCACCAGGGTGATTAATAGCACGGGTTTCATTCTTCAAATTAAAAAAAAGGTTTTAATTATTACATTTAACCCATGGGTATTTGCCGCTCCTCTTCAACATCAATGATTTTTGCCAAGCTCGTCAACCCACTATTGTGCCTCATCATTGGGTTTGCGTTACTCTATTTCGGACAGGATATTTTGAAGCCCTTTGCTTTTTCATGCCTTGTGGCATTATTGTTAGTCACGCCCTGCAAATTCTTCGAAAGACAGGGATTCCCCAGGGGCGTTGCAGCACTTATTTCCATGATACTGGCGCTCATTGTCTTTGTTGTGGTATTCTATTTCATTTCAATCTCGGTGGTGAGTTTTCGAAAAGATCTTCCACTGATGATACAGAATATCAATGAATCCATCAGGCAATTGGAAACATGGGCACAGAAGAGCTTTCATATAAGTAAGGAAAACATGAAAAGCTATGTTGAAGACTCCGCGAACGACATAGTACCCTCCACCTCATCCATCATTAACCGGACGGTTACCACGGTAACCAGTGTTTTCTTCCTGGCAATCATCTTGTTCATCAACACGTTCCTATTGTTACTCTACCGTGGACTGATTGTTAAGTTCTTTGTAATGCTTTTTGCTGATGAGTACACGGAAAACATTCACTCCATCCTGAACCGCATACAATTTGTAATCAGGAGTTATATCGTCGGCCTGCTGGTTGAGATGATCATCATTGCAATTGCCTACTGCTCGGTGTTTTTGTTTTTAGGTGTACGATATGCTTTCCTGCTGGGAGTGATTGGCGCTATTGTGAATATCGTTCCCTACCTGGGTGTTATCATCACCTGTGTGCTGACGGCATTGATCACCCTGACCACGAACTCGCCAAGCACCGTAATGTGGTCAGTCATTTCTATCATCATCATCCACATGCTTGATACCAACATCCTTATGCCCAGGATTATGATATCGAGGGTCAACATCAACGCACTTGCTTCCATTATGGGCGTAATTACCGGCAGTGCTCTTTGGGGACTACCCGGGACTTTTATGGCGATGCCCATACTTGCAGTTATGAAAGTCGTATTTGAGGAAATAGAACCGCTGAGGCCCCTTGCCGTTTTAATGGGTGATGATTCGAATGAAAAGAAATCCTTCTCCAAGCCCGTCATCAACAGGATCGCACGTTCCGTGAGTAGGAAGAAGCCAAAAAAATAAAGCATCCCTCACGAGATGCCTTATGAAAAATATTTCTTTGCGCGATTACTCCGCTTCTGCAACTACTTCTTTTACTTCGGGGATCATCCTCTTCATCATGCCTTCGATACCTGCTTTCAGGGTGATCATGGAAGAAGGACATCCGCTGCAGCTTCCTTGTAACATCAGGTTTACCACTCCCTCATCGTAGCTCCTGAACTGGATAGCACCGCCATCCATTTCAACGGCTGGGCGAACATAGTTATCAAGCAATTCCTTTATACGTTTTACCACGTCGCTATCATCGGCAAGAACGTCATTGCTGCTTTCAGTCTTGCGAACAGCCACTTCGTCTTCGTTAATGACCGCTTTGTCTTCCTGCAGGTATTCCTTCAGAAACTCGCGGATGGCAGGAATGACGTCATTCCAGTCTGTATCGGAAGTCTTTGTAAGGGTTACAAAGTTGGATGCAATAAAAACAGCTTTTATAAAGGGAAAACCAAAAAGTTCAATGGCGAGGGGTGAAGGCTTAGCGCTTTCCACATCTGGGAAGTCGATGCTTTTACCCGGGTAGAGGAGTTTGTTGGCAACAAACTTCATGGTTTCGGGGTTCGGGGTCATCTCCGTGTATATGCTGATAATCGGGTTGCCTGTCTTGATCATAGTCTCACTGGTTTAGCCTGCAAATTTACCGATGTTCCTGTTAAAAGGAAGCCATGAAAAGCGAATTTGCGGAATTCGAAAATGCTAAGAATGGGGTTCAAAAACCGTGCAAGCGACTAAGAAGAAACCCCTGCTGTTCTATTTTACAGGCAAGCGGGCTCATAAATCTCATACAGATCATTTGCAATTTGTTGTTAAACACTTATTTTACCCGAACGATTTTTTTACCATGTTGACCCGAAAGATATTGTGTCCACTGCTGCTTGTTCTCTCACTGCCTGTTTTTGCTCAAAGCCCTAAGGCGCAACAGGTTGCCTTTATTTTAAAACGTCAAATCGAGCGCCTGCACTTCAACCCAAAGCCAGTGAACGAAAGCTTTTCTTCGGAGGTGTTTACGAAGGTTTTGAAGTACCTCGACGAACAGCAGACCATCTTTACAGCGGATGACTATACCCTCCTCTCGGCCTACCGTTATAAGATCGATGATGAGCTGAATGGTGCTCCCTGGAAGTTTGTGGATGTAGTGTCCGACCTGTATAAACAAAGACTGAAAAGAGCCGACAGCTTAATCCAATCGATTCTTCAGAAGCCGTTGGACTTCTCGGCAGATGATAAGATCACCTTCACAAGGGAGGAACGCTTCCAGTTTGCCGCAAATCCTGCTGAACTCAGGGCCCGGTGGACCAAGTGGTTTAAGTACCTGATGCTGGAAAGCCTGGATGACCTCCAGCAAGCAGACAGCACGAAACCGGCTTTAAAAACTCTGCTTGCCCGGAACGAAAGCGTGATCAGGGAAAAGATCCGGAAGACCACAGAGCGGAGTTTCACAAGATTGCTTGACCCGACATTGTATCCTTCTCTTGTCCCGGAGACTTTTTATAATTCAATAGCAACCACGTTTGATCCGCACACTATGTTCTTCTCGCCTGACCAGAAGGAGGAGTTTCAATCGGAAGTAAGCAGTGAGAACCTTTCGTTCGGTTTTGATATTGACGAAACCAAAGAGGGTAAAGTAGTGGTTGCAGGGTTGGTTCCCGGCGGCCCTGCATGGAGGACGGGTGAGATTCACGTCAACGATGAATTGCTCCAAATTGAAAAAGATGGAAAGCAGGCACTGGATGTGTCTACTGTTACTACCGATGAAGTTGAAGACTTGCTGAAGGAATCGAATCATAGCACTATCACTTTCAAGCTGAAAAAAGCCAATGGCACCGTTTATACAGTGGCATTGCAAAAGGAAAAGATCGAGAAGCAGGAGGATGTTGTAAAAGGTTATGTGCTGAACGGTGCTAAAAAGGTTGGCTATATTTCCCTGCCCGGCTTCTATACGACATGGGACGATGAAAAAGGCAGTGGCTGTGCCAACGATCTTGCCAAGGAGATAGTCCGGTTGAAGAAGGAAAATATTGACGGACTCATATTGGATGTTCGATACAACGGCGGCGGCTCGCTTGAGGAAGCCTTGCAACTTGCCGGTATATTTATTGACGAAGGACCACTGACAGGCGTGAGAGAGAAGGACGGGAAACTAGTATTCCTTAAAGACCCAAATCGAGGAACCGTTTACGATGGGCCTCTCGTGTTGATGGTAAACGGCCAAAGCGCCTCTGCCTCCGAACTTCTTGCGGCAGCCTTACAAGATTACAACAGGGCGGTTGTAGTTGGAAGTCCAACCTACGGAAAGGCAACCATGCAACAGGTATTTCCAATGGATACACTAATGAAGAACCCGTCGGCTCCTTCAGAGAACGGCTATGTAAAAATCACTGACGGAAAGCTTTATAGGGTGACCGGTTTGACCGCACAACGGAACGGCGTGATTCCTGATATACACCTGCCTGATGCATTTGACGCCTTGCATTATGGTGAGAGGTTTACACCGGATGCCTTGCCGTCGGACACTGTGAAAAGAAACGGTTACTTCAAACCACTAGACCCTTTGCCCCTTTCACAATTGAAACAATCGAGCGCTCAACGCCTTGCTACCAGCCAGGGCTTTCAACAAATCAATACAGCAATCGACAGAAGGAAGGCCGAGCAATCCACGGTGAGAGTGATCCCGCTGAAACTAGAAGCTTTTGAAAAATGGGCCAAGGATAACAATACCTACGCTACGCTTTACGGTGAGAAGCACGGTTCGCCGAGTAAGACCTTTGTCGCCCAAAATCATAAGGATCAAAACCAGGAAGTGTCATGGGATACTTATGCCAAGACACTAAACGAGGGTGTTCTGAAGAATATCCAGGAGGACATCTACATAGAAGAAGCCTACCAGGTTGTTCTTGATCTTATAAAAATGCAAATCAAAAACTAACATTATGCGATTGAAGATGACGCTCTGCAGCGCCTTTATTTTACTATTTTTCTGTGAGACCACAAAAGCGCAGAGTTTCGACAATGCCGGAGATTACATGGGCTATATCGGCAAAGCTAACGAGGATCTCCAAGCTACTTATTTGAGTTATTTAAGTGCTGTGGCACACAACAGGGCAAAGAAAGTGGAGAAGAGAAGAATGGATGTGGTGAATGCGATCAGCGACACGCGGTATAAAGTACAAGGCATGCCCGCATGGAAAGGCGACAAGTCGTACCGCGATACTACAGTTGTTTATCTGAAGATATTGAACATCATCTTCAATGAAGACTATGGGAAGATTGTGAACATGGAGGAGATTGCCGAGCAAAGCTATGATGCCATGGAGGCTTATATGATGGCGCAGGAAAAAGCCAATGAAAAGCTACAGGATGCATCACAAAGGCAACAAGATGTGCAAAAAGCATTTGCAGGGAAGTACAATATAAAATTAATCAATAGCGAGAACGATATAGACCGTAAGAGCAAGGAAGCGAATGCGCTGATGAAGCATTATGATGAAGTGTACCTTACCTTCTTCAAGCCCTACAAGCAGGACATGTATTTAACTGATGCTGTCAATAAAAAGAACGTCGTATCTATCGAGGAAAACAAGAATTCACTGAAGAAGTTTGCTGAAGAAGGCCTGAAGAAATTACAAGGCTTCAGGGGATATAATGGTGATGGTTCACTTATCGTCGCCTGCCGTGAAGCCTTGCAGTATTATAAGAACGAGGCTGATCAAACCCAGGTGATCACCGACTTCGTTTTGAAGGAAGACAATTTCAACAAGTTAAAGAAAGCTTTTGACAGTAAGCCGGCCGGCAAACGCACGCAGGCGGACGTAGACGATTATAACAAGGCAGTGAAAGATTTCAATGATGCGGTGAACAATTACAATAAAGTAAACAAGCAACTTAATAAGGAGAGAGACAAGGCCATAAACAACTGGAACGACGAAGTGAAGAAATACCTCGATAACTATATGCCTGTTCAGCGGAAGACATATTAAGGCGGATACAAAATAAAATAGAAAGGCTGTCGGCAAAACCGACGGCCTTTTTTAATGAATTGTATACTTCAAGCCGATTGTTGCATAGAACATTTGCTGTCCTCTTTCCGAGAGATCAGGTCTGCCAACAATCGTCACGAGGTTTTGAGGAATGATGTAGGACGGCGTTAGTAGTGCCATCCAATTACCCTTTGCAAAAACAACGGGTACTGAAAACTCATAAGCGAGAACATTAAATTTAGTAGTGTTCTCACTCACCTGCTCAGAACTGCCGGGAAGAAGCAGGAAGCCCGGCTTCTTTTTATAATAGGTGTTGGTAAAGTTTTGAGTGCCGGCATAGGTGTAAAAAGCAGGATCAATTACAAGAACCGACCCATGAGTCATTTGCTTCTTGATAAGATGATCGACTCCTACAGTAGCGCCAAAGTCCATCTTATCACTCAACTTGGCATCACCACCAAACGTGAAGTTGAGTATCTTGTTCAAGCTTGAGAAACTCATTCCCGCCTGTGCTTTCAATGCTGACTGTACCAGTTGGCTGTTTTGCTTGTAGAAAGGCTTTAGAAAATAGAGATTAGTTATCCATTTATCCGTACTGTGTAAATAGCCCATGCTCGTTACAGTACCTGAATATTCCATTGACTGGACGGCATTATTTACAAACACCGGTGCAGCGTTCAGGTAGAAGTCCTTTGATAGCCAGAGTTCCGCCATCGGAAAAAAGCCAGTGCTTTTCAGACTATCTGTTCTACCAAAGTAATTGAGCCCCGAGTTGTAATTGACACCTATTTTCAGGGCCACATTTTGCTTTTCGGTACTATCCTTTTGTGCGAAGCCGGAGTAGTAAATAAAGAAGCTGAGCAAAAGAGTAAGGATTCGAATGCTTTTCATAATGGGTGAGGGTTTAAAAACACCATCCCGCAATTGGCGGGATGGTAACAGTAAGGTAGGGATTAACTATTGCTTAGAAGCTTTTACCTGGGTTTTTGATTGAGCAGCACCACTTGCAGATACGCCTTTGCTGTTAGCATCTACATCCTGGTGAGCATCAGTTTGACTGTTAGCACCAATAACTGCTGAATGACTGTTAGCCTTTTCTTTGGCTTTGCCAGAAGCCTTTATAGCCGCTTGTGATTTAGCGCGAGCTTCTGTCTTTGCTTCGGCTTTTGTATCATTCGCTTTTTCTTCTGACGCATGCTTTGTCGTTTTCACATCTGCTTTTACTTGCTCGCCCTTTGCTTTTGCATCGTCGCTTACTTTCTTACCGTCCACTTTCACGTTAGCATCTGTGGAGCTATTCGCATCTCCAAATACTGAGTTGCTGTTAGCATTGGCTTCTGCCTTTTCGTTTGCGTGAGCGTTCGCCTTTGCAGAACCATTGGTACGGGCATCGGCTTTTACATCAACACCTGCAGATGTGTTGTCCTTTGCTGTTGTACTAACCTGTGTACCATCGTTTACTGCAGAATGGGCAGCATTGATGCCGGAAGCCTGCACTTGAGCAGCCTTCGAAGTAGTTGCTGATACGGTGTTCCTGGTAGCAACGGCGGCCTTGGTAGCAGCATTGGTTGCGGCCTGTGTGCTTGCGCTAACACTAGTAGCTGCTTTTGTGCTGTTTGTTACGCCTAAACCAACTTGTGCAAAGGAGAATGTCGCGGTTAAGAGAGATGCGGTTAAGAGCATCATTGATTTGCTTGTCTTCATAGTAAAGTGTGTTTTAAAAGGTTTCGGATTCATAGATGGAAATTGAATGCCGAAAGTTTAAAAATGTGGATAACATTTCTTTAAGACGGGGTTAAATCCTTTAACAGTAAGGCTTTCATCGAATACAAGTAATAAAAAAAAGGACCCGTAGTCAAGGTCCTTTTAAATATTTAAGTACAAGTCCTTATTGAACGATCATCAGTTTCGCGTAGTTCAACATGATCTTCTTTTCGCCGTTGACATCAAACTTTATGGTTGCTACGGGATTATGATTTGAG
>DATDNL010000323.1:0-3447 GCA_036518315.1 Flavisolibacter sp.
TCACAGAATATCACTGCTAGAACATGGCAGAAGGAACGTCATGATGGACTCTCAAGTTTGTTTGAATTATCCCACAGTACCGGCTTCATTCTTGCCGGCGCTTGAAATTAACGTGATGAGATCTTTCATCTTGTATTTTTCAAGATTGGTAATTACATCTACAATTTCTTCCTGTAGCTCTTTGCCGGCATTTTCTGAAGACAGTCTTAGGAACTTCTTCTTTACGTCGGACCACGACATTGGTCTTGTGTGGAAGCCATAATAATCTTCCTTCTCTAACGAATATTCGTCGCCATTCTTCATTTTGATCCTCACTTCTCCCATCATCTTACCGGGATACTTTTTCGTATAGGGATCGAGAAGTCCCGCGGCTTCTAGCGGCTTGTGAAAGGGAAGCCTTGTTTTCACATCCACTTTCTTTAATAATTGCTGAACATCAGGCCTGTTGATTCGGTCGGGCAAGAAAGCATCGGGGTAAAGCTCATTGTCCAATAAGGCTGCGGCTACTGTATAGGGCAAACTGTGATCTCCCTGTTCCTTTGAGAAGACTGTGTGCCGGTCACCGTACTCTCCGCCGCCCACAATATGATAGGCCGTCAGGAAGGTAATCAGTTCGATGTGTTCAATTTCTGCGGGATCAATATTATGTGCCTGTTTTAGTTCTAATGCTGCTTCAATTAATGACTGAGTGTGGACCTCCGAATTGTAGGATTTGAGAATACATTTTGGAATCAGGTCAAATTGATCTTCATTCCAATTGTATTTAAGTTCCATTCCAATTTCTTTGGAAAACCCTTTGTTGCCTTCGAAGATCTGGGTAGGCCCGGTCATCCCATTCTTTGCCTGGAGGACTATGTTCATACACCCAAAAGCTACAATTGAAGACATCAATCCTTTCCACTCCCTGGTGTATGAGGCGCGGCAGGCCACCAAAGGATTAAAGCTGCAACCTGCAATTGCCAGGGCATTGGCAGTTTCCTCTGCTGAGAGACTGAGTAAGCGACACAAGCCCGCTGTAACAGAATAGGCAAATAGTAGTGTGTGATCGAATCCTTTGATCATTACAGGGATTTCTTCGATTAACCGGCATTCGACTTCATATGCTATCGCCATCGAAAGAAGAAAATCCTCGCCACTTGCATCTGCCATTTCAGAACCGGCGAGCAGTGCTCCTATGTTGTCGCTGGGATGACACGTGGCTTCTTTACCTAAGAAATTGTCCATGAAGTCGGGGTAGCGTATCAATGCCGTGTATAATTGAGCAGCGCGATCGTAGGCGATTTTCCCAAGGACAGGAACTTTGCACTTTCCCCCATCGGAAAGCTCACTTATTTGGTTGGTAAGTTTTTGAATGGTCGGTCTATACAAACAATGGAGAAGCGAGCCGGCAGAATCGAGGAGGTGCTTCTTTAGCTGATCAACTGTCGAAGACTCTATTTCCTTATAGGTTCGGGACAGTGCAAACTTAGCTATCTGGTAGGTCTGAGGAGTTTTCTCAGGCATGGTTGAGTTTTTATAAAACAATAAAAACTCTGTGCCAATCTGCAATACTATTTGATCGCAAAAATTAAACAGGCAATAGTCTCATGGTTGAAATAAAAAACGTACTGATTAGGAAGATTTAAATCTGTTTTGTCTTCTTCTTGATCATGTCGTTCTTTACCGGCTCAACTGTGTAGCCGGCTTCACGAAGAAGGTTCAAGACGCCTTTTTTGCCGGGCAGGTGACCCGCACCAACTGCAACTACAAGCGAGTTCTGAGGCATCAGCTCCTGTAATTTGTTCGACCAGTTGGCGTTACGATCATATAAGAGAATATCAGTGAACTGACCGATAGAAGGATCGTCCTTGGTCAGTTCATCCATTTTGTTGATCTCTTGCTTGCGGTAGGCGTCGGTGAGTACTTTGATCTCATCTTCATCACTAGTGCCACCTTTTTTTGCTTCGTCTACCATCTTGACCAGTTGTTCTGCCTGCAGCTTGTATGGGATCTTATCAAAGATACCAAGCTGGTAGTCGAAGGTCTCGAGGCCTTTTATGTCCACACTATTCTTCTTTGCTTCTTCCATCACCAACTGCTCAATAACGATCATGTTGTCACAGGGTTTTGATTGTTCAATGATCATGGATTCCACAAGTAAGGGCTTATACTTTTCCATAAGCGTAAAAGGAATCAGGCCACTGTGCTCAGTGAAATAACTTTTTACTTTCTCATAATCGTCAGGAGATAGAAGGTCCGAAAGCGTCGTGTCGCCTTTCATGGTCATATGCATCATGGCGCCCATCATTTGCCACATGTCATCCATGTCCAATTCGAGGTATACATTGTCCGAATTCCTGATAGCTTTCCTAAGGCTGTCGCTGAGCTCTATATCGTTTGCACAAATCATGTGCATTGTACCAAATATGTAAGAAGGCTTCGCTAGATTTTTGCCGGTGACCTTCCAAAGCAACGTATTGGTGTTAAGAGCAGAACTCGTTTGTTGAGCATAGCCGCTGACAAATAAGCCTGCTGCTGTTAATAAGGTTAGCCAGAACGGTTTCTTCATGGTAGCAATTTACACTTTGAAATGGTGTATGGGAAAGGTTTCTAAAGATTTAACAAGGATGAGTAATCAGTAATGAGTAATGAGTTGGTAGCTCCTTTTGTGGGGCCTAAGTCCGAAAGACTTAATTCGCCACTGCCTCTTCGCCGTACATCTGGTCTTTGAACTTTAGCGATGGAGAGGGGATAAATTCACCCAGTCCAAGTCTCTCCCACTTGTTGTCGACTGACCGGAAGGTTTCATCATTTGATACGATGAAGTTGGGCCAGTCTCTCTGGAAGTTATCCAATTCCTTTGTCTTGATAGTGCCATCGAGTCCGAGGCAGGCGAAGTTCTTTGAAAGGTTGTTCTTTGAAGGTCTTTGCACGAGATTGTAATCTCTTTTTGGATCGAGGTTGTTACAGAAGCGCCAGAGCGCCACTGCAAGGTCATTGGCATCGACGGTATGCTCAACATACAAAACCATCTTCACACTTTCTATTTCCGCCAGTTCGCAAATTTGTTGATGAAGCTCGCGCAGGTGACCTTTCCTGTTCTTTTCAACTGATACAACCAGTACAGGTATTTCATTCAAGAGCAGCTTCTTATTAACCGAGTGGACCTCGCTGAATTTCGCTTTCAATAAATCGTCTAATTGAGTATCGCCTGCGGTCCATTGCCATTCCTCTTCCTTTTCCTGCTCGAACTTTCTGGTGCCGTCAATACACATCTTTCCACCGAATCCCAGTTTGCTGCAACTATGGTCAAGAACGTCCATCGGACCTTGTGAGAAATACACGTCCGTCGCAGGGTTCAGGTTTCTGAATATGTATTTAGCTAATGCTTCATAGTCCTGGATCTTTACCTGCTCGTCTGCCAAGACCAGTATCTTATTAAACATCATTTGGCCGGCTCCCCACATG
>DATDNL010000324.1:0-5341 GCA_036518315.1 Flavisolibacter sp.
TCTCAAGGACAAGCTATTCCTTGGATCTATGGAAGGTCTGTATATCTATGATATCTCCAATCCAACCAGCCCGGTAGCAAAGGGCAATTTCATTCATGCAAAGGCCTGTGACCCAGTGGTGGCTGATGAAAAGTATGCCTATGTGACTTTGAAAGCAGGAACTACCTGCGGTAGTGCCACCAACGAACTTGAAATAGTTGATATTGCAGATGTCACCAAACCTTCCTTGTTGAAGACCTATGCCATGTCAGGTCCTTCAGGACTTTCAAAGGATGGGAATACGTTGTTTGTCTGCGATGGCAAAGACGGATTGAAAATATATGACGCCACTGATTACTCGAAGCTGTCCCTTATTAAACAGATCAGCAATATTGAACCGTTAGATGTGATTGCATGGAACCGGAATGCGTTGGTTGTAACGAAAGACGGGTTGTATCAATATGATTATTCCGATCTGGCCAACATTCACCGTGTGAGCATGATCACCGTTTCAAAATGAGGTTATGAACGCGAAGCTCTATTTAACCATCATAGCCATTAGCTCCTCCTTCTTGATCTGTGCACAGTCGAAAGTGAAGTTTGAGAATAAGAACATGGTTGGACTTCTCTCGGGTGAGTCAGGTAACTCGTGGCAACTGCAAACGATTAATGGGATTAGCTATAAAAGGTACTCCCTTGGACTCGGCGTTGGCATCGATCATTATTATGCAGAAACGATCCCTCTCTTTGCAGACCTCAGGGCCAGTCTTTACCAAAAAGGGCAAACGCCATTTGTCTATCTTGACCTGGGCACTAATTTTACTACGCAAAAGGATGAAGTCACCACCTGGGAGACCACCACTTATGATCCCGGCTTTTATTACAACTTTGGATGCGGATACAAATGGACGCTCAAGAAGCATTTATACATCAATGCCAGCTTTGGATACTCTAAAAAGAAATATGGTATGAAGGATGAATATCATTCTGTTGGAACGGATGTCTATCCAAATCTTTATGAGTACCAGTTGCAGCGTTTCAGTATGAAGATGGGCTTAGGCTTTTAGGAACTTGATATTTCTTTGAATGCCCTTGTATTTTGAACGGCTAAGCGGGGAGTGTTTGAAGATCTTCCTGAAGGCCTCTTCACTTAGTTCTTCCCATTCTTTTGAAGTGAAGTTTAGAATCTCGGGCAAAGGCTCGAAGGCTGGTTGATTATTTGGTTTGCTGAAGCGGTTCCATGGACAAACATCCTGGCAGGTGTCGCAACCGAACATCCAGTTTTGAAATCGACCTTTCATCTGTTCGGGGATCACCTCATCTTTCAATTCGATGGTGAAGTAAGAAATGCATTGGCTGCCATTAATGGTCTTGTCGGGAAGAATGGCATCTGTGGGACAGGCTTCAACGCAGCGGTTGCAACTACCACAGAAATCTTTTGCAAAGGGATCGTCATAATTCAATTCAACATCCACAATCAGTGTAGCAATAAAGAAGAAGGAACCGCTTTGCTTTGTTAACAGGTTCCCGTTTCTACCGATCCAACCCAATCCACTTCTTTGCGCCCAGCTTCTTTCGAGTACTGGTGCGGAGTCAACGAATCCCCGACCTGCAAATTGTCCTATCTTTTCCTGTAGCTCATGAATCATCCTTTTTAGTGATGCTTTAATCACTTCATGGTAGTCTTGCCCGTATGCATATTTCGAGATCGTCTTTTCAGACTGTTGCTTTGAAGGATAGTAGTTCTGCAATAAAGTGATCACTGATTTGGCGCCGGGTACCAGCTTAGTAGGATCCACTCGCAGGTCGAAATAGTTTTCCATGTACTTCATGCCGCCATGCATGCCCTGGTGTAACCAATTCTCGAGTCGGCGCGCATCTTCTTCAAGCATGACTGCTTTTGCGATGCCACAATAGTCGAAACCATTCTGCTCCGCCAACTGCTTTACCAATTGTGTATGTTGATCTTTGTTGCCCACCTTAAACAGATGAAATTAAACCCCCGAGGTTGCATCGGCTCTGATTACTCATCACTCATTACTCACCACTCACCTCCATCATTCCCCACACTTCGGATGCACCTTTTCATCAATAGCGTCCTTCATCTGCATATAGATGTCCCTCTTTGTTTCACCGTTTAATAAGGTCTTAACAAAGATGATGGCTGCGTAGTGTCGGCACCAGTCAACCATGGGCCAGGTGCCAAATAGACCGGGACTCGCTTCTGCTTTGGCGACGGAATTAGTTCCTTCTTCCAGTACCCAGCTTCCCAATGCGTAGCCAAATCCTTCTGCTGCTTTTGGTGCATACTTGATCTGTTCTGGAGTAGTCTGCATTTTGCGCATCTCTGTTACCGACGCCTCGCTGAGGATCTGTACGCCATTGTATTTGCCATTGTTCAATAGCATTTGAAGAAAGTGCATGTATTCCTCGGCTGTAGAAACTGCCCCGCCGGAAGGGTTTGAAGGAGATCCATCCAATGTGCTAAAAGAAGTCTTTCTCATGCCCAGGGGGTTAAACAGTTTTTGCTTGATGAGCATGTCGAACTTCTTCTTTGTAACGGTTTCGAGTATAGCACCTGCTATATTCAAGCCTACTGTGCTATAACGGAACTCTTCACCTGCATTTGCCTGTATCTCATCACGGGCATAGGCTTCTGCCTCTTCTTTAAGGGTAGCGTATTTCTTCCGGGCGAGCAAAGCTTTTAGACCCGTTTCAACCTTAATTCCTGTGTAGTGTGAAAGACAATGGCGGATGGTAATATAGTTTTTGCCATACAATTCAAAGTCAGGAATGTATTTGCTGACCTTGTCATCGAGCGAGATCTTTCCCTCGTCTACATACATCATGACGAGGGCTGCCGTCAACCACTTGCTGGCGCTGGCAATCTGCGCCACTGTTTTTGAGTCGAACTCTCCCAATTCTCGTTTGTAAACCAGGCTATCGGTCCAGACCATCGCCACCACGTTACCGCCCAATATCTTCTGGTTTTGTTGAACAAGCGCATCAAGATCTTCAAAACGCTGAGTACCGATCTCTTTGGGAACTTTCTTTGCTTGAGAGAAACCGAACTGAAAGAATAACAGGAAAACAGCTATCCACCTGAATTTCAGGCAGCTTGCTTTAAATTTATATGACATTGTTACGGTGGATTTGCGATTGGATTAGTGTTTGTGACCTTAGTTTAACTAACGTAAATAAAAACTAAATATTGATATGAACCTTTCCAATTTTACCATAAAAGCTGCTGAAGTGATCCAGGGATCGCAACAGATAGCATTCAACCATTCGAACCCTAATATTGAAACGGAGCATATGTTAAAAGCGTTGCTCGAGCAGCAGGATTCGCCTATTGAGTTCCTGCTCAAGAAGAACGCAGTCAACACGCAGCAGTTAGAATCAAGGCTCGACCAACTGATCGCAAAGTTACCCAAGGTTTCCGGTGAAGCGGCCCAGAACATTTCGAAAGATGCTAATAACGTGGTACTACGTGCGGGGGCTGCTTTGAAACAGTTCAAGGACGAATTTATTACTCCCGAGCACTTGCTTTTGGCAATGGTACAGGGAAATGATAATACAGGAAAACTCCTGAAGGATTTCGGCTTAACGGAAAAGGGATTAGTCGCGGCCATTAATGACCTTCGCAAGGGATCAACTGTAACTTCCCAAACCCAGGAAACGCAGTTCAATGCACTGAATAAATATGCTAAGAACTTAAACGAACTGGCAAGACAGGGAAAACTGGATCCCGTGATCGGGCGCGATGAAGAGATCAGAAGAACCCTGCACATTCTTTCCCGCAGAAGCAAGAACAACCCGATACTCGTAGGTGAACCCGGTGTTGGTAAAACGGCCATCGCTGAAGGACTTGCCATGCGCATTATCAATGGTGATGTGCCTGAGAACCTGAAGTCGAAAGTTATCTATGCACTCGACATGGGACAGTTGATTGCAGGCGCCAAATACAAGGGTGAATTTGAAGAGCGTTTGAAAGGCGTTGTAAAAGAAGTAGCAACCAGCGAAGGAGAGATCATCCTCTTCATCGATGAGATACACACACTGGTTGGAGCCGGTGGCGGTGAAGGTGCCATGGATGCTGCCAACATATTGAAACCAGCATTGGCGCGTGGTGAATTGAGAGCCATTGGTGCAACGACCTTGAATGAGTACCAGAAGTTCTTTGAGAAGGATAAAGCTCTTGAGCGTCGTTTCCAGAAGGTGATGATCGATGAGCCCAGTGTGGAAGATGCGATCTCCATTCTTCGCGGTCTGAAGGATCGTTACGAAACACACCACCATGTACGTATCAAGGATGAGGCGATTATTGCTGCCGTTGAATTATCGGTGCGTTATATCACCGATCGATTCTTACCCGATAAAGCTATTGACCTGATCGATGAAAGCGCCGCCAAGCTAAGGCTCGAAATGAACTCCATGCCCGAAGAGCTGGATAAGCTGGAAAGACAGATCCGGCAACTGGAAATTGAGCGCGAAGCCATCAAGAGAGAAAACGATGACGAGAAATTAAAAGACCTGAATACAACGCTGGCCAATCTCGCAGTTGAACGCGACACCCTAAAAGCAAAGTGGCAGGAAGAAAAGGAATTGGTTGAAAAGATCCAGAATGCCAAGGCGACTATTGAAAACCTGAAGCTGGAAGCCGAGAAGGCAGAGCGTGAAGGTGATTATGGTAAGGTAGCGGAGATACGCTATGGAAAAGTGAAAGAGCAGGAGAGTATGATCAACGACCTGACCGGTCAATTACATCAGCTCAGTGAGAATGGTCGTCGCCTGATGAAGGAAGAAGTGGATGCCGAAGATATTGCTGAAAGTGTGGCGAAGGCTACAGGTATTCCTGTGACCAAAATGCTTCAGAGTGAGAAGGAGAAGTTGCTGAACCTGGAAGATGAACTGCACAAGCGCGTGGTTGGACAGGATGAAGCCATTACTGCGGTTGCCGATGCGATTCGCAGGAGTCGTGCAGGACTGAGCGATCCGAAGAAACCGATCGGTTCTTTCATCTTCCTGGGAACAACGGGTGTAGGTAAAACAGAATTGGCAAAAGCGCTTGCTGATTACCTGTTCGATGATGAACACATGATGACCCGTATCGACATGAGTGAGTACCAGGAGAAGCATACCGTGAGCAGGTTAGTTGGTGCGCCTCCCGGGTACGTTGGCTACGAGGAAGGTGGCCAATTGACGGAAGCCGTTCGTCGCAAACCTTACCAGGTGGTCTTGCTTGATGAAATTGAAAAAGCACATCCTGATGTTTGGAACATCATGTTGCAGGTGCTGGATGATGGAAGGCTCACCGATAACAAAGGTCGCGTGGTGAATTTCAAGAACACGATCATCATTA
>DATDNL010000325.1:0-3769 GCA_036518315.1 Flavisolibacter sp.
AACAGAGGTATTTTGACGGGAGAAAACAATTGTTTTGGAGGGACATTGGTCTACGTGGATAAAAATAAAATTAAGGACTAAAGACTTTCAGTTGCTCAAGGGAATCACCCAAAAGGCCAAAAAAAGAAGACCCTGCGTAGACATCTAAACAGAGACAATTAGTGTTTGAAAAATTTTAAAGCAACAGCCCCGATAATAACGAAACACACGACCACATACACCACTACAACAGGCAGTCCAAATCTATACGTAACGGCTTGGGCATCGAACGTTCTAATTTCGTCTTCTTTAATTAACCTCGATAGGACAAAATAACCTATTGAAGACAGGACAAGGGCAATCACGAACTCGGACGCCTTATTTCTAGGTCCATTTTCGATTATGAAATCGCGAAGGTTTGGGAAAATTGCACTAACAATCGTCACGAGTAACAAAAGAGTCAAAAACATCACGGTTAAAACTGCAGTAAGTGCTGAGAAAAAGCTGTAATCTTTAGTATTGCCGGTACTATAGTATCTGTAAAAAAGATGAGTGATATATTTGATCATCGATAAGATTCTTAAAATGGCTCGTTAAAAAGCGCGTTATAATCTGCGGCAACTGCGGGCACTTTCAAATCATTCAACTCTTTTTAAGTTTAAGACTCAGTGTCGCAAATCCTCCCAACTCCACATGCTCCACACGAAACTTGTGTACTCCTTGTGTTAGCGACACCTGCACCTTTTTATTCGGCGCTTCGTCGAAGTTGTATTTCGAAGGGTTCCATTCGTCAACTATTAATTTGTCATCGATGTAGATGCGGACGGCATCATCCCAGGTGGTACTGAGCTCGTAGTTGCCCGCTTCCATGTCTGCAGTGCCTTCTGCGATTGTGAGAAACTGCGTGTATTGTTTGTCGCCGGCTTTGATGCCACCCCACCAGGCGTAATCTAATTTGTTTACCTGCTCGGTTTTGAACGGTGCTTGCCTGCGCAGGCTGTCAATTGAATTTGTTTTGATCGGGTTATTCGTTGAATCGAAGGAATAGAAGTTTACGGTGAAGTTGATGGGTTGAAAGAATCGTTTGAACGAAAAGCGGTAAGGTTGGTTTGCCGGGACCTTTTTCCCGAACGCGTCTGTAAAAGCAGCACCTGTATATTCGGCAAGCACCTCGATGTCAGTTCGTTCGGAAGGCAGTTTCTTAGCCGTGAAGCTGGCAGGGAAACTATCGATAGCGAGGGGGTCGACCTGCACTCCTTTGGCGGAAAGGATTTTCCATTTGCCTTTTGGCCCAAAGACATCAAAATGCATGGTCTCAGATCTGTCTGTGGGGTTCGTATTCCAGATAATTGGATATCTAAAATCGTAAGGGCCCCACTCGGTGATCATGATGTTTTTGCGGCCGGCCAGTTTCGCGTTGCCTTTGAAGGGATTTATGTGATTCTTCACAGTGGGATAAGTTGCAGTCCTTTCCGGCAAGTCGATACTTGCAGAATCAATGTTCGTAACAGAAGAGTCAATCTTCATGATCTCTTCAACACCTGAGTAGCGGTTATTAAAAATCCGGAGACTGTCTGTACCTGTGATGTTGTAAGCAATCGGATTGTAATTGAAACTATTTACTGCCATCAAATAGTCAACACTTCTTGTGTCGTGGTATTTAGCATAACCCCAGTCGGAAGGCTGTTCTTTTCTCGACCAAAGACGTATCGCTTCTTTGTCGCGGTAGAAGATATTGTCCTCGATAGAAATGTGCTGGCCGTGTTCAATGGCGATGGCGATGCGGTTGTTGCGAAACTGGTTTGCTGCAATGACCGTGTTGTAGGAATAACCGCCCCAGATGCCATGATCGCATTCGAAGATGCGGTTGCCAATAATATGATTGCTGCTAAAGGTGACCTCTACTCCATTGGTGGGAGCATAGGAGAAATCATTGTTCACAATGCTGTTATTATTGCAGCCACCTTGACCCGTGTCCATCGTTGTTTGTCCTGCCCAAAGAAAGAAACCATCACCACCGTGGGTGACAGAATTGTTGTAGAAGAGATTATTGCTGCTTTGTTCGTAGACGAGGATGCCGGCACTATCCTGTCCCCTGTTGTACACGCCATGGCTGTAGCCGCGAACATTGAAGTCAAGCTTGTTGTACATGATCTTATTGCCACTCGATTTGTACATGCCAATACCGAGGCCGGAGTTGTACGAAAAGTCGTTATTGTAGACCATGCCGTTATTGCACTCCATCATCATCAGTGCATTCTGACCACCAGTGACCTTACAGTTGGAAACGGTGAAGCCGGAACAGCCACGCATGTAGATGGCGGCACCGTATCGAAGCCATTCATCGTTTTCATTATGGTGGTGGGTTAACCAATCGGAGATGTCCTCCTTTTGCTGTGTGCTGTTCAGGTGCTGCCGGTAGTTATAGCTAAAGTCACAATTGTCAATCTTTAGTCCCGACACATTGCGCGCCACGACAACCACCTTATATCCTTTGGCCGTAAGATTTTTGATGGTGATGTTTTTCCCACCGGTTATGATGATGGCAGCACCGGAGAACTGGTCTGGTGTGCGGCTTTTGACATTACCGTTGAGTACAGCCCCTGCGAAGTCAACAACGATATTATCTCCCTTGATGACGATGACGGAACGGTTGAGGCTATCGAACGCTTCTAAATTGTATTCAGCCTTTTTGATCTTAGTATTATGCGTAATGACCAAACCTTGTTTGAGTATGGTTTGGCCCTTGGCGACAGAGAGTGTTAATATGAAAATAAGAAGACCAAATACCTTTTTGCCCATTAGATTGTTTTTATTTGCAGCGACTAAATGTACTCAATGCCACCAGAAGCAGGAAGTGAAATCAAGAAAAAAGAATCGAAGGCGGTAAGAATTCTGAAGTTGCTCCTTAAGATTGGAATCACGATCCTTTGCTTTTGGTACATCTCAAGGAAGATCGACTTTGCAAAAGCATTTAATGCTTTCCTGCAAGCCAACTGGATCTTTTTATTCGTTGCCTTGCTGTTCTTCATACTGTCTAAGGTGCTGTCTGCCTTCCGGCTGAATATCTATTTCAGGAATATAAAGCTTCAACTTAGTGAATGGACCAATATTAAGCTGTACTGGCTGGGTATGTTTTACAACTTGTTTTTACCTGGAGCGATCAGTGGAGATGCTTACAAGGTAATTCTGCTGAACAGGAGGTATAAGAGTTCCTACAAGAAAACGTCTGCTGCGGTTTTGCTTGACCGTTTTAGTGGGGTGCTTGCACTGGGAGTGATTCTTTGTGCGTACGGAGTCGCCGTCTTACACAACTATAAATATGATGTATTGCTGATCTTCGCAGCAGTATTGGCATTCGCCGGATTCTATTTTGTCATACGCTTCTTATTCAAAGACTTCCTTCAAAGCTTCTTCCCTACGTTCGTATGGGCCCTTGGCGTTCAAATATCGCAGGTGATCTGTGTATACTTCATTATGCTAAGCCTTCATATCCCATTGATGCAACAGCAATGGATATTCATCTTTTTGTTGGCTGCTGTGATCTCAATATTACCTCTGTCGCTGGGTGGCGGATTGGGAACAAGAGAGTTTGTGTTTGTTGAAGGTGCCCGATTTTTTAACCTGGATCCGCAGACAGGTGTGATCATAAGCCTGCTGTTTTACCTGGTGACGGTGATAGGGTCACTTTGGGGACTATACTACAATTTTCATGACCCGCTGAAGGAGAATGTCTGAACCGGATTTGGGTGGATTTTAGGCATTAGTAGGATAATAAAGAACCATACAA
>DATDNL010000326.1:0-2468 GCA_036518315.1 Flavisolibacter sp.
ATGAGTTCTAATACGCGAAATAGGGGTTTATCTTGTTTGAATTTACCAAGGAAAATTTCTATTTTGTCGCAATCTTACCAAGCCTATCCACCTTATGGAAATCCTATTTGAAAAGATATCCGCCTTCCAACACCGGGTTCGGTCGATTGAAGTGGCTGAAACGATGGACTACTTCAGGAAAATTTCCGCAGATTTTTTACAGCAAATACGAAGCATCGGTGCAGCCGAACAAATGACCTATCATGAGAAACGCAAGCTTGGAATATTTAACCAGCTTAATTTCTTCCAGCTGCTAACAGGTATTCTCATCCCAATACTTGGCTGCTTTCACAATGATAATATTCCTTTCAGGGCATGGCTCCTGGCTTGTATGCCATCCGTAATCAGTATTAGTGCTTTGACCTTTAACTACCAGAAACGTCACCAGGCAGCGCTGCTAGCTTACTTTATTCTTTATCCGTTCTTCACAGGTTTCGTTTACCTGCAGGGAATGAATGCCGGAATCGAGTTGAACTTTATAATCTACGGAGTGTTGGCCGTGTTTTTTTTACAGGACATGGGCTACATGTTGTTTGCCGTGGCATTGTCAATGATCAACTACTTCGTGCTGGCTGTCATGCTCAGCTTTTTCAAATATGATGTAAGGCACGAGAACAAGATGCTCTTCTTTGCTAATCATCTAATCTCGCTGGCGTTTATCTTCTACGGTTTGTATCTGATCAAAAAGGAAAATACCACTTACCAATACAAGCTTCTCTCAAAACAAAAGGCGTTGCAGCATAAGAATGCAGAGATCAATAAGCAAAGAGAAATCATTGCTGAAAAGGTAACCTTGCTCGAAGCAAAGACATCTGAATTAGCGGAACTGGACACGTTGAAGACGAAGCTATTCTCCGTTATCTCACATGACCTTCGCTCACCGATGTATGCATTGCGTAACCTGTTCAGGAACATGCATCAAAAGAATTCTCCTGCAGAAGAAATAAAGAGTGTAGTACCTGATGTGTTGATGGACCTCAACTACACGATCGGCCTTATGGAGAACTTGTTGCAGTGGTCCAAAACACAAATGCAATCGGCATCGGCAAAGCCCGAGGAACTGGATCTCTCCAAAATGATCAATGATGTTCTACAACTAATGCGCCTCCAGGCAGAAGCAAAACAGATCTACATCGAGAATAAGAACAATTGTCCTGCGTATGTTTATGCTGACAAGGATATGGTGAGCCTGGTTCTTCGTAACCTCCTGTCTAATGCTATTAAGTTCACGCCTAACCAGGGATACATTGAAATAGGCGTTAACCAGATTTCCTCCTTCGTTGAGATCTATGTGCAGGACACGGGAGTAGGCATAAGCAAGGAAGCTATTCACAAGATCAATGAAAGTAACTTCTATACTACCAAAGGTACGTCCAGTGAATCCGGAACAGGATTAGGCCTGATGCTTTGTAAAGAGTTCCTCCAGAAAAACGGCGGACAAATGCATATTGAAAGTGAGCCAGGTAAGGGAAGCACTTTCTCCTTCACACTGCCACGATTGGAAATATCAGAAGAGGAATAGTAGTTACTTACGGTCGAGCACCGCCATTGTTAACCGGCTAATACAAACAAGCCGGTCCTCTTCATCTGTTATCTCAATACTCCAAACCTGGGTTGAGGAACCAAGGTGCAGAGGCCGGGCAACTCCTGTAACAAATCCATTCCGCGCAGCACGAATATGGTTGGCATTGATGTCAAGACCAACACAATATTTGGTTCGATTGTCCACGACAAAATTCGCTGCAAGACTACCGAGGGTTTCTGCAAGTGCAACAGAAGCACCCCCATGTAAGATTCCCATGGGCTGAAAGGTCCTATGATCGACGGGCATAGTTCCTTTTAGAAAATCATCTCCAATTTCGGTAATCGCGATGCCGAGGTGTTCTACCATTGTTCCATTACCCTTGTCGCGCAATTCTTCAACCGTGTATTGCCTGTTCCAAATTGACATAAGTAGTTTCTTAGTTTTAGGTTACTACATCCAGTGCTTTAATTTCTTTCTTATAGGCCGGTGGAAGGAGTATGGCCTTTACCACCGTATCGAGGTTCACTTTTCGAGCAAGTTTATACAGTGGTACTGTGGGCCTGAGAAGGGAGAACTTTCTAAAACCAAGCAACTCCCTAACCTTTTCCGGTACTACCAACATTTGAGACTCCAGGAGGACTCTGTATCTAACAGCACCAAGATGCTTTTTGTACTGCTTGAATAAGTCTACCGTGTATTTGCCTTTTTGAAGATCATTGTCAAGGTGCTGTTGACGGGCAGGCAACCATGCTTTATAATTCGGAGGAAGTTCCTGCAATTCCATTCTCACGCCGGTGCGGTAAAATACATTGTACACTTCTTCTTTCTCTTCGTCCGTTAATTTCCTTTCCAGCAACTCGAAGGACGCAATCGAATAATGAATGAGCATATAGAGAACATCGCA
>DATDNL010000327.1:0-4268 GCA_036518315.1 Flavisolibacter sp.
TCCCAAGAGCAAGCTGCTTACACACGAAGACAGGGTGAGGGAGTTTGGGAGGCTAAGGGACATGGGAATTAAAGGAGTCAAGATAGACTTTTTTGGGGGAGACGGACAGTCGATGATGAAGTACTACATCGATATTTTGCAAGATGCCGCACAATTACAGCTGATGGTAAACTTTCATGGGGCAACATTGCCAAGAGGCTGGCAAAGAACCTATCCAAACTTGTTGACCATGGAGGCGATCAAAGGATTTGAATACATAACCTTCACACAGCATGATGCTGATGCAGAACCGAACCACGCAACTATGCTTCCGTTTACCCGGAATGCGTTTGACCCGATGGACTTTACGCCAATGAACCTCTATAAGATTGAGACGAGCAGGGTAAAGAGAAAAACAACAAGTGCATTCGAACTGGCCACTACAGTCGTCTTTTTATCCGGCATTCAGCACTTTGCAGAATCGCCTGCAGGGATGGAACACGTGCCAGCTTACGTGCAAGAGTTCTTAAGAGAGCTTCCTACCCGGTGGGATGATGTGAAGTTTATTGAGGGCTATCCCGGTAAATATGTCGTGTTGGCCAGGAAGTCAGGCAATAAATGGTACCTGGCCTGCATCAATGGTGAGAATTCCGAGAGAACGGTTAATCTGAATTTGTCCTCCTTCAACAAACACAAAGGCTATATCATAGCGGATGGTCAAGAGCCTTTAACCTTCACCACAACTTCCATTAGAACAAATTCACCGGGGCCCATTAAGGTGCAACCCAACGGTGGATTTGTTATGGTACTTGAATAATACAGTCAATGAACGCCATCAGAAAGTAGTTGTTACTGTAAGACTTCCGGGTAGCCCGATTTTATGATACAACCGGAGCGATAATTTTACGGAACGACTTCAGTGCCTGCGAAAGCAAATTGCGTACGACCTGGTAATTGAGCTGCATGACCTGGCTGATCTCCTCGTAGCTTAACCCTTTGTAAATCCTCAAATAAATGATTTCTTTTTGCCTCGCCGGAAGTTGATTGACAGCTTCCAAAATCTTTTTGGTTCGTTCTTCATCACTTTGTTTACCAATCAGGAACGTTTCGTGGCTCAGCTCAAAGTAATTGTGGCCTTCCTGGTCAATGTTCACAACTGGTTTCTGATCACGAAAGGATTTATACAATTTGTATTTTAAAGACTGAAGCAAGTAGGCTCCTACAGATAGACTGGGGACTCCGGTCTTTTTAAACCATAACTCTGCGAACAGGTCTTGTATGCAGTCTTCTAAAATGCTTCGGTCTGAACACAATTTAGATCCATACAGATACAACAAGGAGTAGTATTTTTTAAAAAGAGCGCCGAGGGCTTGCTCATCACCCTGGACAAAAGATTCCCACAGTTCAATATCAGTAGCAGTCGATAGCAATCGTTGGATGTTAGTGCCAAGTTAACAAAACTTACTATGCATATGCAACAATTCGTGCAAAGAAAAAAACTTCAAAGATGAACGTTACAAATCATGTATTGTCGGAACTTATACTTTAAATACTCCCATTCAAGGTGGAAAAAACGTTCGACACTATAGAGGATGTAATTGCAGATGATCATTTTTATGCCTGGTATTCTCAAAACGATCCGGTGAAGGCAAACGAATGGGAACGGTGGCTTATCCAGAATCCGGGGTCGGTTCACCTTGTGCAGCAAAGTATTGATTGGTTGAATATCAACAAGGTATCGGAGCAGGAGCTGTCCCCAGCAGAAGTTGAAGCGGCTCATCTGAAGCTAATGAATTCGATTAAAAATGGCAGGGTAGTTAAAATGCAATCCCGTAGAAAGCCATGGTGGATTTCCGTTGCGGCCGCCGTATTGCTTGTTTTTGTTGCCGGTTTTCTCTATTGGACTCTCAATAATAAGAAGACGCTGAACAGTGGTTATGGAACGGTTAGTGTTTATCGATTACCCGATGGGTCGCGTGTAACTTTAAACGCGAATAGTAAGGTAACCATCCGGAAAAGTTGGGAAGAAAACACGGATCGGGAAGTGTGGTTACAAGGTGAGGCATTCTTTAAAGTACAAAAGACTCCAAATAGAAATAGGTTCATTGTTCACGCCAATGCAATGGATATCATTGTCACAGGCACGCAGTTTAATGTTGTGGCAAGAGAAGATGAGCACAGCGTCTTGTTAACTGAAGGAAGTGTTACCATAAGAACTTCGGGTGGTAATGAAATCAAAATGAAACCTGGTGATTTCGTCAAAGTCGAGAACCAGATTCCTGCCAGGCAAATGGTTGACCAACAAAGAGTACTCGCATGGAAGGATTCGAAACTCGATTTTGTCAATACCCCAATCCGAGAAGTGGCTAAAATTATAGCGAGGGATTACGGGGTGAAAGTCACTCTTGCAGATAAATCTATCGGGGAACGTACCATCTCCGGTATCATGCCCAACGATAACCTCGATGTCTTAACCCGGGCCCTTGAAGCTACCGGTGATTTCAAGATCACCAAAACAAACAGTGAGATCATTATTTCGGGTCCTTAGTCTTCATTAAAAGCTGCTCAATATGAGAAATTTACTCCGCTTTCGAATGCTCGTGGTGTATTTAACGGTAGCGCTTTTGCCTTACTTTGGCAGTGCGCAACAACAATACGCTTACACCGCTAAAAAAGCTTCTAACAACCAAACGGGTTATGCTTCCGATCAAAGCCAGGAAAAGCAAACCTTGCTCTCGGCACTAAGAGAGTTAAACAGACAAAAAGGCGTTTACTTTTTGTTTTCCGAGGAAAGTATAGGCAACAAACTGGTGATACCAGTAAAAAATTCCGACGATAATATCGAGAAGATATTAGATGACCTTCTGCAGAATACAGGTTTGACCTACAAAAAAGTGAATGACAACACCTATGTCATCGTTCAGAAGGATGATAAGAACAAACCAAAAAAAGATTCTAGGAATTCGTTTATTGAAACTGTTAGTTTTGAGAACACCGTAGCTGCCGACCCGGTAAAAGGGCGGGTAACAACCTCTGATGGTGTGGCTTTAACCGGCGTAAGTGTTCTCGTAAAGGGAACAAACAGGGGCGCAGTTACAAACGCCAATGGCGAATTTACCATAGACGTCAACCGAGGCGAGACATTAGTGGTAAGCTATGTCGGATATATCGCCCAGGAAATCGTAGTAAACGATTTGCGGCCCCTTTCTGTTTTGCTGACCGTTGACCCGGGACAGATGTCCGAATCTGTCGTAGTAACAGCATTGGGTATCAAAAAGGAAGCAAGACGTCTAGGCTATTCCATTACAAAAGTGGGCGGCGAGGAATTTACCCAGGCCAGGGAAATCAACGTTGGTAATGCATTAACAGGAAGGGTGGCTGGTGTTAACAGTACGGGCCCATTGACTGGTCCAGGTGGTTCTTCAAGGGTGTTGATCAGGGGTGTAAACTCTTTAACGGGCGACAATCAACCGTTGTATGTTATCAACGGCGTACCAATGAACAATAGTAATCTTGGAAATGCCGGTATGTGGGGAGGCGCTGACCTTGGCGAAGGACTGACGAGTATTAATCCAGATGATATCGAAGAGATAACTGTATTGAAAGGAGGAGCCGCCGCAGCGCTATATGGACAGATTGCCAAAAACGGTGTTATCCTTATCACCACAAAATCAGGCAAAGGCAAAAAGGGCACGACCGTTGAGTTAAATAGCAACGTCCAATTCGATAAGATCAACAACTTCCTCGATTTTCAAAATGTCTACGGGCAGGGAACACTTGGTGCCAAACCTGTCGACGTCGCGTCTGCAATGAATACAGGGATGCAGGCCTGGGGCGCTAAGCTGGATGGAAGCCAGGTACCTATTTTCGATGGTTCGCTGAAACCCTACTCGGACCAGGGCGATAATCTGAATCGTTTCTATCGCACCGGGACGACCTACACGAACACTTTGGCCGTCTCAGGTGGAAATGATGCCGGAAGCTACCGCATGTCTCTTGGGGATCTGAGAAGCAATTCTGTTTATCCCAATTCGCAATACAACAGAACAACCGCGAACCTGGAGTTCAATTATAAGTTATCCTCCAAATGGAGTGGACAGGCAAGTTTACTTTATGCAAAAGAAACCGGTAAGAACAGGACTAATTTGAGTGACGGCCCCGGCAACGGTAACTATGGTATTACTTTGTTACCACCGAACGTCAATGCGGACTATTTATCTCCCGGGTATGATGCCAGTGGAAACGAGATTCAGTTTAGCTCCGACGCGTTCACCACCAACCCCTATTTT
>DATDNL010000328.1:0-7487 GCA_036518315.1 Flavisolibacter sp.
GAATCATAACAAAAGACATACGCATATAAGGGCTCATAGAAGTTGCTAGCGGCTGACGCAGCTTCGTTTTGAGGAATGATTTTGGAGATTTTTCATCTTTTCCTTTTTACAGGCCTAAAATGAACGGTACTGATCTCGAGGGAAAGCCAATTAGCTTCTACTCAGCGGAACAACGACCTGCAAGATTTTTGAACTTTAGATGATTAGAGCAAGCGCATATGCTCTTCGTCTGTTAAACCTTCCTGTACCTCGTTATATTCGACGATGAAGTTGTTTCGTCCTTCGCCGATCATGATACGCAGGAATTTGCCCTGGACGAGTTCGAGCATAGAAAGGAACATAAATATCGCATGCACGCGGTTTTCTACCTTGTCGAAAAACTTTTCGAAGGACATAGTGCGGGCGCTTTGAGCAAAAGAAATGATTTCTGTTTTTGTTTGCTCCATGGAGTAATTGTAGCGGACAACGGTATGAACCGGTTTATTCATACGGTCGCTGTACTTTTGCATCACCCTTTCGAAGGCTTTCATAAGGCGAAACAGGGTGATGGTTTGCATCTCGGTTCCTTCGCTGGCTTCCTCTCCTATCAGTGATAATTCCTTCTGGATATTACCCCTCTTAATCATCAGCATACGGTCTGCTTCCATTTCTGCCATCTGGGCTGCGGCTTCCTTGTATTTCTTGTACTCGAGGATTTTGTCGATCAGTTCCTGGCGGGGATCGATTTCGTTGCCCTGGGCATCGAGTTCTTTTCTCGGCAGCAGCATCTTCGCCTTGATACGCATCAGCGTCGAAATGAACAAAATAAACTCGCTGGACAGTTCAATATTCAGCGACTCCTGGCCATGGATGTATGCGAGGAAGTCGTTGATGATTTTAGTGATCGGAATATTATAGATATCGAGCTCGTCTCTTTCAATGAAGAAAAGTAAGAGATCGAAGGGGCCTTCAAACTGGGGAAGCTTAATCTGGTAACTCACTGGGCAATTTTTAAAAGAAAAGTCCCGATAGACGGGACTAGACAAAAGTAAAGTTTTCGGTCCGAACCTCCTATTTCTTGAGCGAATCCCTGATCTCCATTAACAATTTCTCCTGCAAACTGTATTCAGGAGGTGAAGGCTCAGCAGCTTTCTGTTCTTTTTTACGTTTCATACTGTTGATCCCCTTAATCATCATAAAAATGGCAAAGGCAATGACAATGAAATTAAGTACTGATGCGAGAAAGCTTCCGTACTTTACTTTGCCCCAGGCCAAATCCTTGAGGTCGTTCACGTGGGCGGCTTCCAGGGCCGGCGTTAAGATTGCCGGTGTGACGATGTCGGCCACCAGCGAGGAAACAATAGCACCAAAGGCAGCTCCAATAACGACAGCAATAGCCAGGTCAACCACATTTCCTTTCAGTGCAAACTCTTTAAACTCTTTCATAAATGCCATAACAATTGATTTTGGTTACTTTAAATTACGACTGTTCGGCCTTACTTTTCCAACTGTGGATATTTCATGTCCAATTCTTTCAGTGCTTTGACAATGGTTTTGGCAACAATGTATTCCTTGTACCAATTTTGATCGGCAGGTACTATTGTCCACGGAACTTCCTCACAGTTTTCAAAGACGTCCTCGTACATCTTACGGTATTCGTCCCAATAGCTGGCTTCCTTAAAATCGTTCACATTGTATTTATATGTCTTGGCAGGATCTTCCATTCTTTCTTTGAAACGCTCCTGCTGTTCTTCAGGAGAGATGTGCAGGTAGAATTTGAAGATGGAAGTGGAATTATGCTCCACCAGTAGCCTCTCAAAGTCATTAATAGCCCGGAAACGCTTTTTAGCGGTTTCATCATCGCACCATTTGTGAACCCTTGTAATCAATACATCTTCGTAGTGACTGCGGTTAAACACGGCTATCATTCCCCTCTCAGGTGTATGCTGATGCACCCTCCATAAGAAGTCATGTTTCAGTTCCTCCTGTGTGGGAGTTTTAAAGGAAGTGACGTTAATACCCATTGGATTCACTTGCCCGAGCACATTCTTTATCGCCCCGTCCTTACCGCTGGCATCCATCCCCTGGAATATGATAAGCACACAGTGTTTTGCTTCAGCATATAACCGGTTTTGCAGTTCATTTAGTTCATTCAGGAGCCTTAGTGTCTGTTCTTTCGTTTCTTTCTTGTCGAGATCTTTGGGTGCTTTTGTAGAAATATCCTTTAGTCGAGCCATAATAAATTATTTAGCTCTTCAAATGTAATCTTATGCACTTTTGCAAACGCAATGGCGCGACAAAACTTTACAAACTGGCTGCTGTTTCTCCTGCTTTCTTTGGTTTGGGGGAGTTCATTCATCCTGATGAAGACGAGTGCCGAGCACCTGAACGGACTGCAGATCGGCTCGGTACGGATCTTCGCCGCCGGTGTTGCCTTTCTGCCTTTTGCTGTATTGTATGTATCAAGGATCCCTTTGAGGAAGATGGGCATCGTCATATTGACGGGCTTACTCGGGAATTTCTTCCCTGCGCTTCTTTTTGCATCGGCGATAAAGGAGAACGGAGAAAGTTCTTTAGCGAGTATTCTCAATTCCCTGACGCCCTTATTTGTTATTGTAGTCGGGCTTTTGTTTTTTAAATCGAAGGTTCAAAGAAAAAAGATGGTGGGTGTGTTCCTCGGCTTCGGTGGACTGGTATTGCTGAATCTTTTGAGAGGACCTGTTTCGCCGGAAGACAATGGCGTCGTGTTAATCCTTATTGCAACGATCTTCTATGGTATCAATGTAAACCTTGTCAGTCATTTTCTCAAGGGAATCGATGGATTGAAGATCGCTTCCGTTTCGCTTGCCATCATGGCGATACCGTCTGCCCTGATCATGTGGCAACAGAATGTATTTACCATTGCCCGTTTCGATGAGGGAGCTCGTTGGTCGATCGCGGTGGCGTGCCTACTCGGTGTTGTTGGAAGCGCTATTGCGACAGCTGTTTATTATATTCTTATACAAAGGGCCGGCGGATTATTTGCCTCCCTGGTGACTTATGCGATTCCAATTGTGGCCATGATGTGGGGATTGCTGGCCAATGAACACATCACAAGTCTTGAGATCGCGTGTCTTGGGATTATACTATCCGGGGTATACCTCGCCAACAGATCGTAGGACAAGCATGAGATTTCTTAAGCGTCATGAAAAAGCAAAAAGCCGCCAACCAATGTTGACAGCTTTTATCTATATCATTACCCCGGTCTTCTGCCGGAATTCTACACAGCCATTATATCTTTTTCCTTACTGGCAAGGTGCTTATCCACGAGGGAAATGAATTTGTCGGTCAGTTGCTGGATGTCATTTTCCGCGTCCTTGGCCGCGTCTTCACTTAATCCATTCTTTTGTGCTTTCTTGATGTTTTCGATAGCATCGCGGCGGATATTACGGATACCCACTTTGGCATGCTCACCTTCGCCATGAGATTTCTTTACAAGATCCCTTCTTCTTTCTTCAGTTAGGGGAGGTAAGAACAAACGGATCATGTTACCGTCGTTCTGTGGATTGATGCCGATATTAGAAGCAATAATAGCTCTTTCAATGGGCTGAAGCATATTCTTCTCCCAGGGCTGGATCATCAGGGTTCTTGCATCCATCACGCTTATATTGCCAACCTGGCCGATGGGCGTGGGCGAACCATAATAGTCTACTACGATGCCGTCAAGCATTTGCGGGCTTGCTTTCCCGGCGCGTATTTTGGTCAGCTCAGCTTCAAGGTGGTTGATTGCTTTTTTCATGGAGTCTTCCGCTAACTCAAGCGTTAGGGCCACTTCCTCTGTTGACATACCTTTTCAATTTAGTAGCGCAAATCTAATAAAGGATCAATAAATATCGAAGATCATTGCTCAGCTACCGCGGCTTCGCTGCTAATGGGAACAACCTTGGTAGTGGGCTGGAGGACCGGCTCCGAATTCAGATGTTGAAACGTACTGCTTATGACAAGTGTGGAAGAAGTTCTTTTAACGAGCATTAACAGACCTACTACTGCCGCCGAAGTAGCAAACATGATAAGAAGGAGTGTTGTTGATCCCAAGTCCCTTCCAAAATAGGCCATCACAACAAAAGAGATATTAAGACCTACGCAGGATACCGTCACGTTGCGGTGATTCAGTCCCCTGTCCAGAAGAAGGTGGTGAATGTGGTTTCTATCAGGAACAAATGGGGACCGGCCTTTGGCAATCCGCATACTGAAAACACGAAGTGTATCTAACAAAGGGACAACCAATATCGAAAAACCAACTGCCACGGCTGAGGTTATTGGAACGACTGCGCCTGGGGCGTCCGCCACCTTTATGAACTTCATTACCAGAATTGCATTCACGAGGCCCAGAAGCAAGGAGCCCGAGTCTCCCATAAATATCTTGGCGGGGTTGAAATTAAACACGAGAAAGGCTAAAAGACTGCCGGTCATACCAAAGGCGAGGAGCGAATATACAGGCATGTTCGCCCAGAAAAAGTAAACTCCGAAAATGGAGGTGGTCAGCACACCAAGACTGCCTGCCAACCCGTCCACTCCGTCAATAAGGTTATAGGCATTCACTACCACAATAATCGTGATATAAGAGAGCAAATAACTTAGGGATAAGGGTAAGGTCCCTAGTCCAAATACACCGTGCATGCTTTCGATCCTTATTCCTGCAAGGTGAATTACGATGGCAGCCGCCGCCAATTGTCCAAGAAATTTTTTCAATGCTGAAATAACCAGTATGTCGTCTTTAAGACCAAGGAAGAAAACCACCATGCCGGAAGCATAGCAATATTGTATCTCTGGTCGAGCTTCACCTTTAATCGTCAAAAGACTGGAAAGAAAGAAGCCAAGAAAAATACCTACACCTCCTAATGAAGCTATCGCGTTTCTGTGAAGTTTTCTTTGGTCTGGAAGATCGAAGAGTTTTTTCTCATCAGCCACTCTCATTATCGCTGGTATTGCCAGGAAAGTAATAATGAAAGAAACCGAGCCTGTCAGTATCACATTCAGCATTCAGCAGGGGTTTGGGGTTGTACAATTGGTTTCATTTGGCGACGCTAACTTAAGCAAAAAAGTGATCAGGGGTACAAATGTAACGAGTTCGAAATACTTTTCTTAAGAAAAAGGTTGCACATTTGCAACGCAAAAAAGCACTTGGAATAAAATCTCTGTAAAAAGTTTAAAGAACAATAAAATTTTTATGCCAACACTGACAGAAATAGCATCGCAGGTACGAAGAGACTGTTTGAGAATGGTTCATGGAGCACAAAGCGGTCACCCCGGTGGTTCTTTAGGTTGTGCTGATTTCCTGACGGCCCTTTACTTCCATGTGATGAAACATACGCCGCAGCCTTTTGATATGGATGCTAAAGACCAGGATGTATTTTTTCTTTCTAACGGTCATATATCCCCTCTTTTTTACTCGGTTCTTGCCCGCTCAGGTTATTTTCCAATCAGTGAGTTAGCGACCTTTCGTAAGATAGATTCACGCCTTCAGGGTCACCCCACCACTCACGAGGGGCTGCCAGGTGTTCGTGTGGCCAGCGGTTCATTAGGACAGGGCATGAGCGTTGCCATTGGCGCAGCTCTTGCAAAGAAGCTCAATAACGACAACACTGTAGTTTATTCTCTACATGGCGATGGTGAATTGCAGGAAGGGCAAAATTGGGAAGCGATCATGTTTGCGCCTAACCATAACGTTGATAACCTCATTTCTACTATTGACTGGAACGGGCAGCAAATTGATGGACCTACCTATAAAGTAAACGACCTCGGCAACTTACGTGCAAAGTTTGAATCGTTCGGTTGGCAAACGCTGGAGATGAATGGTAACGATATGGACGAAGTGGTTCACACTTTAGACGAGGCAAAGTCGCTCACGGGGAAAGGAAAGCCGATCGCTATCATTATGAGGACTATTATGAGTAAAGGCGTTGACTTCATGGAGAACGATCATAACTGGCATGGCGTGGCACCTAATGATGAGCAATTAAAGAAAGCGCTTGAGCAATTGCCGGAGACGCTGGGAGATTATTGAGGGGAATGGTGAGTAGTGAGTGGTGAATCGTGAATGGGGAGCGGAAAATGTTCAATATTCAATGGTCAATGTTCAGTTGTGAACGCCAAGTGTTCGACTGCTTTTAGATTTATATTGCAAAAAGATTGTCGCGTTAGGCTTATCACGTTGGGATAGTTGCACGGTGACTCACTGGCCGAATCTCATTACTCATTACTCATTACTCATCACTCATTTACTCATATCTTATTCTTCTCTCAATACAAACTGTTGCAGGGCGGCCTTGCGGGCGGGTATCCAGGAGGCGAAGACTGAGATAACCAAAACCGTGAATGCCACTAATAGAAAATCAGATAGCACCATCTTCACGGGGAAGTAATCGATAAGAAAGGTGTTTCCTTCCAGTTTGATTATGTGAAACTTCAACTGCACCAGTGCTATAAGGAAGGCAAGCAACATGCCGACTCCACCACCTATCAGGGCAAGTAGCAGTCCCTCACTTAAAAAGATATTTTGGATGAAGTTGCGGCTGGCACCCAACGCATGCAAAACAGTAATGTCGTGTTTCTTCTCAAGGACTAACATGGTTAGTGCTCCGACCATGTTGAAGGCTGCCACGATAAGTATCAATGAAAGTATGGCATAGATGATCCACTTCTCAATCCGCATTACCCCAAACAAACTTGCATTTTGCTCAAAACGGTTTTGTACTAAATAGTTGCTTCCTAAAATAGTTTTCAATGCATCTCTCACATTATCAACGTCACTTTCATTGGTTACCGCTATCTCTGCCCCGCTGTAGCTATTCGAATCCATTACAAGCATCCGTTTCACAAAACCAAGATTGGTAATGGCATACTTGTTATCAAAGTCCTGCTGAATGATGAACGTGCCCGAGGTGTTTACTGCTTCAGTGCTCAGGGATTGGAGCGGATCGTCAAGGTTGACTGCATCCTTCCTTGGCATATACACGGCAAGGGGACGAATATTGCTTTCGGATTGCACATGGAGTGCGCTCTCGATGCCTGCACCCAGGATCAACAAAGGTTTATCTGCAGTGCCTGTGTTGAACTTAACGTCTCCAATCAGGTTCTTTGCCACTGAAGTAACAGCCGTGTAGTTACTGTCAACGCCTTTCAGGTATACCACCGACTGGTAGTCGGCAGAATCGTCACTTCCTGAGTTTTGGAGCAGTGCTTTCTCTTCCACTACCAACGACACTGCTTTCACACCTCTTACCGATCTTATCTTTTGCAACTGGGCAGGAGTCAATACTACTTCCTTGCCCTTAGTGGGCGAAACCTTTACATCGGGATAGAAGGAGGAATAGAGGGACTTGACAAGTCCTTCAAAACCATTGAACACACTCAAAACAAGTATCAGTGATGCGGTGCCAATGATCATGGCCACGATGCTGATCCACGAGATAATGTTGATCGCATTGGTAGTTTTCTTTGCTTTAAAGTAACGCCAGGCAAAAAGG
>DATDNL010000329.1:0-3757 GCA_036518315.1 Flavisolibacter sp.
GGGCGATAAGGTTACCATAAAAGTAATCGCGGCAAACCTCGAAAAGCGCCAGTTGGATTACGAGTGGGTATTGACTCCCGGTATAGAAGAAATACCTCCAACAAAGACTCGTCATGAAAATAAACCAAAACATAAAAAGAAAAGGAAACCGGAATAAATGTATTCATTCGAACAACTTTCAAAACAATTCATCGAACGATTTTCAATCGACCACTTTCCGAAAGAACCTTCCTCGCTTTATGAGCCTAACAGGTATTTTCTACGTTTGGGAGGTAAACGCGTTCGCCCGGTGATGTGCCTGATGGGTAATGAGTTATTCGACGATATTAATAAGGACGCATGGAACGTGGCCACTGCTATTGAGCTTTTTCACAACTTTACGCTCATCCACGACGATATCATGGATGAAGCTCCACTGAGGCGCGGTATGGAGACTGTACATACTAAGTTTGGAGAAAGCACGGC
The DNA here is from genome assembly GCA_036518315.1 of Flavisolibacter sp. Lineage (GTDB taxonomy): Bacteria > Bacteroidota > Bacteroidia > Chitinophagales > Chitinophagaceae > Flavisolibacter. Next base: position 466 of record DATDNL010000329.1, read on the forward strand.
ATTGCTTGCGGGTGACGTGATGCTCGTGGCAGCATATGATTATCTCAATAAGATTTCAGGTAAATACTCGTTTGCAATTTTCGATGTCTTCAATAAGACTGCCGCCCAGGTTTGTGAAGGGCAGCAGCTCGATATGGATTTTGAAAATACAAATGAAGTGCGGATGGAAGACTATCTCCACATGATCAGCTTAAAGACCTCTGTGCTGCTGGCAGCCAGCCTGAAGATGGGTGCCATTCTCGGCGGTGCCGGCGAAAGAAACCAGCATCTGCTGTATGAATTTGGCAGAAAGTTGGGTTTAGCATTCCAGGTGCAGGACGACTATCTCGATGCATTTGGCGATCCAGAGAAGTTCGGAAAACAGGTGGGTGGGGATATCAAGTCGAACAAAAAGACATTTTTGCTGATTCATGCCCTCGAAACGGCGTCAGCAAAAGAGAAAAAGCGCCTTTTGGATTTAATGGAAGGCAATGAGGAAAAGAAAGTGGAAGAGGTGGTGTCCTTGTTTAAACAGTTTAAAGTAGACCGGTGGGCAAATGAATTAAAGGATCGGTTCATTGCCGAAGCCTTAGAACATCTTGAAGACGTAGCCGTTCTTTCTAAAAGAAAAGAGCCGCTGAAAGAGCTGGCTCATTTATTAACACAACGTCAGAATTAAAAGAAAAAGGGTTAGAATTAAGTTTTGGCATTTCTAACCCCTTGTAAACACACACATGAAAAAAAGATTTTTGAGGCGGCTATCGATAAGGTACTTAATCTTAAAAACGGGTTCAGTAAACGGTGCGTTTATCGGGACAAAATTGACTCTCTTCACAACACGTTTGAATGATTAATATATAACATTAAGCTGATTTTGGTCAGCTTAATGTTTGACGAACTTTTCAAGCACCTGCCACAAAATGAATTTTACTATTTTTCAAGCTTAAACCGACTGAATGCCACACCCTCTTTTCAGGCGAAAGCCGATTCATGATATTTTGGAAGACGAGCACGACGCGGAAATGCACCATCATGGGTTGCGTCGCGTGCTCACTGTCAGAGATCTAACCTTTTTTGGTATCGCTGCCATCATCGGCGCAGGAAGCTTCAGTAGTCTCGGAGGCGCTGTTTATTCCGGAGGTCCCGGCGTTATTGTCCTCTTTATCATTTGTGGTATCGCCTGTGCCTTTACCGCCTTTTGTTATGCCGAATTCGCTAGCCGTATCCCCGTGGCCGGCAGTGCTTATACGTACGCTTATGCTTCTTTTGGCGAATTGCTGGCATGGATAATTGGGTGGGCCCTTTTAATGGAGTATTCTATCGGCAATATTTATGTTGCTTTCTCCTGGAGCGATTACTTCACCTCCTTGCTCCAAAAGCTAAACGTTCACATACCCGATTACTTTACCACCAGTTATCACGAGGCAAGGATCGCTGTAGAAAGCGGTCATCCAAGTGCAGAACTCGCAAATGCATGGAATACAGCGCCCTTGGTTGGCAGCCTCAGGATCATTGTCGACCTGCCCGCGATACTGATCAACGTTCTTATTACTTCGCTTGTTTATAGAGGCGTCAAGGAAAGCCGCAATTTCAGCAATGTAATGGTGATGCTTAAGCTAGCCGTTGTAGTACTTGTCATCCTTGTTGGTGGAGCACTCGTGTTTTCCAACCATCTTACGGGCAACTGGATGCCGGTGAATGGGGAAGGGGTAAGGTCTTTTATGCCCGAAGGGTTCGGAGGCGTCATGGCCGCAGTAAGTGGTGTGTTCTTCGCTTACATTGGCTTCGATGCGGTAAGCGTTTTGGCAGAAGAGAGCAAGAATCCACAAAAAGATCTGCCACGCGGAATGATATGGTCCCTTATCATTTGCACCGTCGTCTACATCCTACTGGCTTTGGTATTAACCGGAGCCGTGGCTTACTCGAAGTTTGCAAACGTAGGTGATCCACTGGCCTTCATATTTGAGAAGCAAAACCTTAATATTCCCTGGATGCAATTGATCGTGGCCATTTGTGCCGTCATTGCTATGACGAGTGTGCTACTCGTCTTTCAAATGGGGCAACCAAGGATATGGATGACCATGAGCCGCGACGGGCTGCTACCCGACAAGTTCCAACAGATTCACCCCAGGTTTCAAACGCCTTCGTTTGCAACCATATTGACTGGCTTCCTCGTAGGCGTGCCTATCATTTTTACTGACAAAACCTTTGTGCTTGATTTTACGTCCATTGGAACCTTGTTTGCATTTGTGCTTGTCTGTGGCGGCGTCTTGTTGATTCCTCGCCGAGCGAAGACTCCTGGCAAGTTTCACTTGCCCTACATCAATGCCAAATTGGTCTATCCAATTGCCGTCTTGCTCACGATAGCTTTCATTTTCATTAAAGTGCCCCATTATTTCACTGAACTGTTTAACGGTGATTTCACGGATTACAGTGACGCAACTAATGCCAGCGATTATTTGTTTCAAACCGATGCGGTGAAGATCGCTACCATCATTTTTTGGCTTTTAGCGATAGTCTTGTCGGTCATTTCTTTTGTTAAAAACGTGTCGCTCATCCCACTGCTGGGCTTGACGTTCTGTCTTTACCTGCTGACGGGAATGTCAGGGACTAACTGGAAATGGTTCTTCATCTGGTTTGCAATTGGACTCATTGTCTACTTCATGTACGGATACCGGAAAAGCAAACTATCTCTACCACGTTCAACTCATTCGTCTCACTGATTGCAGCTAATTTTGCCGGATGAAGTTCCAGGTAGGTGATAAGGTATTGGTGCTGCATTCCAATGAGGAAGGCGAGGTGATTGATATCATTAATGATAAGATGGTAATGGTCGACGTACGTGGTGTAAAGTTTCCCGCATATACCGATCAATTGGATTTTCCTTATTTCAAACGTTTTACCGAGAAGAAATTATTTCCTGAGAAGAAGGGCAAGAAATACATTGAAGATCTAAAAAAAGAGAAAGAATCTCCAAAACACAAAACGGTCGACGGGGTCTGGTTGTCGTTTTTGCCTGTCATGGACACGGACGAATTTGGCGACGATGTAGTGACTGAATTGAAAGTTCACCTCGTTAATCATACTTACAAGTCGTACAAGTTCTTTTACCGGCTACAGTTCTTTGGCAAATCGGAATTTGAGTTAAAGAACGAAGTCCATCCTTTTGGTGATTTCTACTTGCACGACGTGGCTTTTGAAGACATGAGTGATAGCCCTGCTTTTACCTTTGAATTCAGTTTGCTCAATCCTGATAAAGCCAAAGCCGAATATTTTGAAGCAAATATCAAACTTAAGCCTAAACAATTATTTA
>DATDNL010000330.1:0-3552 GCA_036518315.1 Flavisolibacter sp.
ATCTGAAATGTCAGATCTCAAATGTCAAATTCCATATCTTCAAACCATGACAGGGAAACCGAAACTTCGCTTGTTCGATCTGACTATGATCGTCATTGGATTAGTGATTGGAATGGGCATCTTCAGAACCTCGAGAGACGCCGCGCAGGCGGCTTTAACTCCTTCCATTTATTTCGGGGCATGGATCGTTGGAGGAGTGGTTGCCTTATGTGGGGCGCTGACTTATGCGGAGATAGGTTCGCGCTACCCGGTGACTGGCGGTTATTACAAAATCTTTTCCTATGCTTATCATCCATCCATAGCTTTTGCGTTGAATTGCAGTATCCTTATTTCCAATGCAGCATCTATTTCAGGAGTAGCATTGATCGGCGGCGGTTATATCACGCATGTGTTCTTTCCCAACTCGTCCGAGTTTGTGACACAGGTCATCGCCATGCTGGCTATCCTGATGTTTTATGGAGTGAATCTGATAGGGCTTAAGATGAGCTCACACACACAGAATTTCCTCATGATTATTAAGATACTGATGCTGCTCATGCTCATTGCGGCTTTATTCTTTCCAAAGGCTTACACGGCTAACAATGTTCCGTTGTCGCAGCCTATTAATGCAGGCTGGTCGCAAATACTCACGTCGTTTGGACTTTGCCTCGTGGCTGCTTCTTTTACCTATGGTGGTTACCAGCAAACCATCAACTTCGGTAATGAGGTAGAACGTCCGTCGAAAAATGTTCCTAAGGGAATATTCATCGGGATCGCAGTCATCATTCTCTTATACCTGTTGGTCAATATTTCCTATTACTATACGGTCGGATTCAATGAACTGAAGATTAAACATATTGCAGGACAGGCCGAAGTTCCTATTGCCTCTGTAGTGATCGAGAAGATGTTTGGAACCAAGGGGGCCGACACATTTTCTGTATTGCTTTTCCTTTCGGTGCTGGCCTATGTGAACGTTTCGCTCTTGAGCAATCCGCGCGTGATGTATGCGATGAGTGAAGATGGCGTTCTTCCTAAAGCCTTTCAAAAGAAATCGGTAAGCAAAGGTGTGTACATGGTGGCATTGACTGTTTTTGCGGCCCTTGCCATGGTGGTTGTGTTCTTTGCCGAGACCTTTGACAAGATCCTTAGCTTCAGCATCTTCCTGGACTCATTTGGAATGGTTACATCTGCCGCTACTATTTTTATCCTGCGCAAAAGGACAAAGAACCTGGATGGTACCGGCATCTACAAGATGCGATTGTTTCCCCTGATGCCTGTGGTGTTTATCCTTGCTTATGTCTTCGTTTGCACAAGCATTACCATCAACACTCCTAAAATTGCATTGACCGGTACAGCGGTTTTGGCTGTTTCTTTGCTGCTGTATTTCTTTATCATTAAATCAAAGCGCAGTCATGTTTCTCCCGAATGATCTCTCGTTTATACTGACAGAATACGCAGAAGAAAGAGAAAGCTATTTCAATGCCGTGTCGCCACCCATTATGCAAACGAGCAACTTCACTTTCAAGAAGGTGGAGGATATGCGGAAGGCGTTTGCCGACGAAATGAGTGGTTATTTGTACAGTCGCGGACTCAATCCTACGGTTGACATCCTGAGAAAGAAATTAGCTGCACTTGACGGAGCGGAAGACTGTCTCGTTTTCAACAGCGGTGCCGCGGCCATCTTTGCCGGTATTCTTGCCAACGTAAAGTCGGGCGACCACGTCGTTTCTGTTCGTAATCCGTATACCTGGGCCCAGAAGACCTTTGACGTTATTCTACCAAGATTTGGTGTGACCACTACTTATGTGGACGGGAGGGATATCAAGAATTTCGAAGCGGCGCTGAAACCTAATACTGTCCTCATTTATTTGGAGTCTCCCAATTCGTGGGACTATGCCCTGCAGGATATAAAGGCCGTTGCCGGGCTGGCGCGTTCAAAGAGCATCACTACCATGATCGATAACAGTTATTGCACGCCCCTCTACCAGCGACCGATCGACTTAGGCATCGATCTCGTCATGCAGACGGCCACCAAATACATAAGCGGTCATAGCGACACATTGGGCGGCGTTCTTTCAGGATCAAAGGCAATGATGAAGAAGATCTTCGATAGTGAGTATCTCAATGTGGGCAGTGGCATTCAGCCTTTCAATGCATGGTTGCTGATTCGCGGTTTAAGAACCTTGCCGGCGAGACTGGAAAGGATCACAAGGTCCACAGCCGAAGTGGTGACCTTCCTGAAGCAGCATGAGAGGGTCGGCTCAGTCCTTTTCCCATTGGATGATTCCTTCCCGCAGTATGAGCTTGCCCGCAGGCAAATGAGAGGCGCCTGTGGCCTTCTGACGTTTACAATTAAGGATGGGACATGCGAGTCCATAACAAGATTTTGCGAGTCACTTAAGCATATTTTGATGGCAGTGAGCTGGGGTGGTCATGAATCATTAGTTATACCTAAGTGTGCGGGTATCGATCCTTCTGATTTCGACGCTTCTACTACTGAGCATCAGTACATCCGGATGTATGTGGGTCTTGAGGAGCCATCTTATTTAATAGCTGACATAAATCAGGCGTTAAATCTGGTTTAGCCTCTGTACATTTCGTTTATTTTTACACCTATGAACCAAAAATTTTTCTGCTTATTGTGTGTTATCCTGTGGGGTGTTTCTTTGAATGCGCAGGATAAATGGGACTTGAGGAAGTGTGTTGATTATGCAGTTGCAAACAATATATCGGTCAAACAGGAGGATATACGTACGCGACTGGCTGAGCTGACTTATAAACAAAGTGATTACTCAAAATACCCGAGCTTCAATTTCAATGCTTCAAGCGGTGTTAACTCAGGACGATCGATTGACCCCAAGACCAATTCTTTTACCACTCAAAATATATTTTACAACAGTTTCGGATTGCAGGCAAACGTCGACCTGTTCAATTTCGGTTCAAAGAAAAATTCTATTGCTGCTAACCGTTTTGCATTTGAAGCATCAGCAGCAAATGTTGACAAGGTTAAAGATGATATTTCCTTAAACGTGGCAGGCACTTATTTACAGGTGTTGTTAAACAAAGAGCAATTAAGAATCGACAGCGTCAAAGTGCAACAGACCAATGCTCAATTGAGCAACACGCGGAAACTGGTCCGGGCCGGTTCTGTTCCTGAATTGAATGCCGTGCAATTAGAAGCACAATTGGCACAGGACAGTGCTAATCTTATTACGGCACAGGGAACCGTTATTAAATCACTTCTTTTATTGAAAGCATTGCTGCAAATAGACGCCGGTGTTTCATTTGATATCGTTACACCGCCGGTTGAATTAATTCCTATTGAGCCCATTTCCTCCCTGCAGCCGGAAGATGTATATCGCCTGGCCTTGCAAAATCTTCCGCAACAAAGGGCTAATGGCCTCCTGTTGAAGTCAGCACAAAAGAATGCAGACGCTGCGCGGGGATTTATGTACCCGAACCTAAGTTTAGGAGCCGCTTCACAAACCAACTATACTACTTCGAAGAACAGTCCACAGTTTAGTAATATACTGCCAGCTGTCGATACTTTAGGTTATGTGTCCGGCACCAATC
>DATDNL010000331.1:0-3263 GCA_036518315.1 Flavisolibacter sp.
AGTGCTTTCAACACTTCGTCGGCAGATATCTTGTAAGCAAGCATACGGTCGGGTTTCAGCCAAATCCGCATGGCATATTCACGGTTACCGAGAATGTCACCAAAACCAACTCCGTTTACCCGTTTCAGCTCAGAAAGAATATTAATGTCGGCGAAGTTGAAAAGGAACTTCTGGTCCATGGTAGAGTCCTTGCTGTACAGGTTGATGTACATCAGCATGTTCGATTCCTCGCGCGTGATCTTTACACCTTCTCTTACAACAAGTGGGGGCAGCTTGTTTACTACTGAAGCAACACGGTTCTGAACGGCCACCGCGGCAACATTCGGATCTGTTCCGATGTTGAACACCACCTGTATGTTGGCCTCACCATCATTACCGGCGTCTGACTCCATATACTTCATCCCGGGAACTCCATTGATGGCCGTTTCGAGTGGTACTAACACCGCCTTTGTCATCAGCTCACCGTTAGCACCAGGATAGTCGGCTGTAACGTTAACTTTTGGAGGCGAGATCGAAGGGAATTGGGTGACAGGCAATTTGACAATCGCCAGCACACCGAGGAAAACTATGATCAGCGATATTACGATCGACAGGACAGGCCTATGTATAAACTTATTGAACATTGGATAATTCTTTATGGTTAAAGTGATCCCGTGAATCCTGAACGGCAACTACTCACCATTCACCATTCACAATTCACCACCTTATTCAGCGTGCATTTTGAGGTGGGTCATTACTTCGTTAGGATCGACATAGGCAACCTTGACCTTGTCATCGTCTTTTACTTTCTGCACGCCCTCCAGGAGTATTCGGTCTCCTTCGGCAAGACCGGCGCCTACTACATATAGATCGGGCAGTTCGTTTATGATAGTGATGTTGCGCGACTTCACTGTACCATCTTTATCCACTACAAACACATAAACCTTCTCCTGTACTTCGAAGCTGGCTTTCTGGGGAATGATCAGGGCGTTATGAACAGGAACGGTCATTTGTACCTTCCCGGTTTCACCATTTTTCAACAGCCGATCAGGATTTGGAAATTTAGCGCGGAAGGCAATGTTACCGGTTTCGCTGTTAAATTCACTCTCCACCGTTTCAACCGTTCCGGCATATTTCAAAAGCTCATTATTGGCCATCAGCAGATTCACCTTGTTGCTGCCACGGCCCTTGATATTGGTTTGATAATCCAGGTACTCTGGCTCGGAAACATTGAAATAGGCATACATCTGGCTGTTGTCGGAAAGGCTCGTCAGCAATTGCCCCTCATCGACAAGGCTTCCTAATTTCAAAGGAAGGCGGTCAATGGTTCCATCGAAGGGAGCTTTTATTTCAGTAAAGGACAAATGCAATTTGGCAAGCGACACTTCGGCCCTTGCCTGGTCCAGCTTTGCCTTAGCCATCGCTAGCTCGTTCTTCGACACCACGTTTTTATCCGCAAGTGTCTGCGTATTCTGTAACTCTATCTCGGCTGCCTTCGCCTCAGCATCTGCCTTTAAAACTTCGGCTTCATAAAGTTTGGGCATGATGCGGAACAATACCTGCCCGGCATGGACGTATTGTCCTTCATCCACATAAACGTTCTGCAGGTAACCCTTCTCCTGGGCCCTTATTTCGATATTACGAACTGATTTTATCTGGGACACATAGTCCTTCGTAAGCGAAGTGTCGAGGCGCACAGGCGTGGTTACCTTGTACGTACTAACTTCTTCCTTTTCCTTTTTCTCTGAGGTGCAGCTCGAATAGCATACGACTGCTAGAAGGCCAAATAGAATAGCATTTCGGTTCATAACATGTGGGGTATTGATGGCGTCTTGGAGTGTATTGTTTTTGCAATGACTCAAAGCACTCTAAAACGTCGCAAACTTAATAGCTCACATTTTCTATAATTTGCTATTAACCAGAAATTTAAATGGAGGAAAGGAATGCTCGTCAATAGGCAGTTCTTTTGTGAAAAAAACCTTAATATTCATAGCCAAAACTTGTACTAGCCACAATTAATGACTAACAAATTGCCCCTTTACCGGTGCCTACGTTTTCAGTATCTAATGAAAGTTAACGAGTGGTTTAGTAATCCAGTGCCACCCGGACGACAGGGCTGGCAGACCTTTGTCGAAGATTGTAATAGAAATAATCCTTAATCTCCCTCAGCCGAACAAGTTTATCATCGTACTGGATCGTTAATATGGCATTAGTCTCATCCCAATAGGCGGACTTAATTCCATCCCTCATTTGAATGGCAATGACACCCCTTTTAACCATAACCGGGTTTCCCATAATATGAAAGGTGTCCACCGTGTAATTCGGGAAATCCCTCAACAGGGACTTGTAATCCTGGGCATTTGAAACCTGTATTGAAAGGATAAATACGAGGGCTAGGCTGACAAGCGTTTTCACTGTAAGGCGATTTAGAGTTTTGGCTGATTCGGTCGTTCCAGGAGCGTGGTCTTCCACAGACCTCCATCGACTAACCATTTTCGCTTTAATAAAGCTAGAACGATGCCCATTGGTAAAATATGACGGCACTCTTGTAATCCCTTGATTGCTGTCAGCTTTTCTACCTAAATGCCTCGGAGGCTCCAAAAACAGTAAACCGCCTATAGGTTAGGCGGCCGTGCCAGGAAGGAGAAGGAGGCGACTTCGGTCTTGTTGAAGTCGGAATGTAAAACGTTTTACAATTGATGGCTAAAACTTTTGAAAACGAAGTCAGTCACATACTCGTTTTCAAGGGCAGTCTTCGCACCGTTACCAACTCAATTTTAGAAACGCTGCATCTTTTCTGGCGTTCTGTTTCCATCTAAATTGTGCAAAAATTATCTCGACTTATGGCTTGCTCTTCCCAAACAATTTTTATATAATTACACCAGCGGGAACGCCTTTCGTAACCAGCTTTTTGAATAACCTCGCTTACATCCAATTTCTTCTTTTCCTACCTATTCCCACAGGGACTTTATAGGGACCTTATAGGGACCTTATAGGGACTTTATAGGGACTTTACTATAAGGATAACCATAACAAGCTAACCGTCCACCATAAGGCTGCTTTAGGGATGCCAATGGCATGCAATGAACAATCTATAGGAACTTCATAAGTGTTATAAAGGCCCGCCATTACCGGCAGTTGCGAAAACGCACGACCAAGGGCAATCTGCAGCTTTTATTTCTGACCGGGTATAACGAGCGACAGATAGATGGTTCGGATCCTCTCGCTGAAAGACGAGACAATGCCCGGTCGCAGCCATAAGTCTTTCAATCTAACAAACTACT
>DATDNL010000332.1:0-2852 GCA_036518315.1 Flavisolibacter sp.
CGGGAAAAGCTGAACCCCCACTTCTTAGAAACTGTAAAGAAATATGGTCAGAAGTACGGCATCAGCTAAAGCCACAGCTAATAGCGTTTAGATGTTCCAGCGGGTCTTGCAACGCAGACCCCGCGTTTCCTTCCCACCCGAATTGCCCCAGGCCTCCATATTCCGTTCCGCTTTTTTGAAAGTAGATCAAGTCTAATTTGTATTTGAGGAACTCAACAATACAAAAACCGCAATAGGCAACTCCTGAAAACGAATAATTACAATAATTACTTGGTTTCGGCTAATACAGAAATACAACTGTGGCGCAAACGGGTCTCACTTCGCAGCAATCAAACTTCATCCAACAACGATTTTGAATCTTGTACATGTTTCCGTACATTTGTACGTACAAAGGTGACTCATGCAAGCAATCTCCATAACCCAGCTACGAAATAATATCAAGAAGTACCTGGACGACGTTTCTAAATCTTCAGATGTGATTGTTGTATCAAGGACGGCAGAAGATGAAGCTGTTGTGATACTTTCAATGAAGGAATATAATTCACTTAACGAAACGGGCCATTTGCTCTCAACTGAAAAAAATAGGCAACGACTTCATGAATCAATCGACCAATTGAAAAACGGGAAGACTCGAAAATTTAAGATATAATCTTCCGCTATGAATTTCGAGTTCACGGAAAACGGCTGGGAAGACTTTCAATACTGGATCGACACAGACAGTTCAATCGCTGAGAAAATCAAAGACCTGCTTAACGAAATCAAAAAGACCCCGTTTCAAGGAACAGGAAAGCCAGAACCGCTCCGGCACGACTTGAAAGGTTTTTGGTCTCGAAGAATCACGGGTGAACATCGGCTTGTGTACAAAGTGGAAGGCAAAAAGGGAGTGGACCAAAAATGTTATATCATCCAATGTCGTTTCCATTACGAGTAACTCGAGCAACTCCAGCAGAGGCAGAAAGAAAGAACAAAAGAGCAAATTGAAGAGTCCAGGCATAAGGAAAATACAAGGCTCGCAAAGATTGCAATTGTGATAAGTGTGATAGCACTCATCGTTGCGCTTTTTAAGTGAAAAAGCCATTTATTCGTGGGCATATATCTAGGGAGCCAAACAAATACTACACTCCGTCAACATTCACCAACCACCGCACAAATAAAAACTCCGCCGAAGAGAAGGACGCCGTCCCGTCCTTGACCCTCGTCATCTTTTCAAACAAACCAACCCCATACATTCACTCCCTAATTCGCTACCATGACCGATCCGCACATATATCCCTACCTCATCTTCACCAATCAACTTCACCTCTCCCATATCATCATTTCACACACAAGCTCCGACGTACATCTTTTAGGCTGTTATGCCGATTTGCCTAACGGTGGCATGACTACCATCAATCTCGAAACGGACTTTCCATCCTTGAACGATCTACTTACCGATGCCGGTGAAGACGCGGAGGAGGCAATAGATCAGGTTTCCAATTGCCTGGCAAACCCTTCCGGCCACGAGACCACCATCGATCTAACAGACGGTGGCGGACTCTATATTTCGGAAATCCTCTTTTCTTTCTTATTGATACAACCCAGTGAAGTAAAAATCCCGGAACTCGGAGAGCATACCTATAGACTGCTTTGTTGGCTGGAAACCAGTGGACACTTTCCCGGCTTACACAATTCTACGCCTCCCCGCGATCCCGTAGAGCGCCTGTACTATCTAAATTCCATCCTGGCCATCCAATACCGCTTCTACCTTTGCTACAAACACTCGATGGACCATTACACCGCCCTCTATAGTTCCAACCTCCTCGATCCTGTCACTTTCAACATCGCGAAGACCATGTACGAGCTCCAAAAAACCACATGAGAATTTGTGCTGCCCACCCCTCGCAATATTGTCGCTAGAGAATAGGTAGGTATATTAGCTTAATTAGTGTTAGCTGATATAAAGAACTCTTGTGACTTTAGAAGAGATATACAAGAACTATGCTTTGAGTGATGGAGAAATGCTTTCCTTTCACATTCTGTTCGAAAGCACTTCGGTGAATCCTGCAAGAAATCAGGTATTAATAGTTCTTAAAGTAAGAAAGCATCTCCGCAAACAACAATATGAAAGCTGCACAATTACATTAGAGTTTGATAACGCTACGGATATAAATGTTTCCGAGGATTTTAGAACCAACGGAGCATATTCTGATATAGTACTGACCAAATTCACTAATGGACAGTTTTACCTCTCAGTTGACCCTTATGGAAACACCGGTGAACCCAGTGAGATGGACAACTTTGTGATAAAGGCCGAAAAGCTGGCTCTTTTAGATAAAGATGTACGGCATGTGATTTTTTAGAGTACACCCGGCTCTTGCGGAGCAGACCCAAGACCCAAACACATACAACACTCGATTCGCATTCGCCAACCACCCCACAAATAAAAAAGTCCCGCCGCACAGCAGGACTTTTCATCAGAGAAGGACAAATGAACTTACACGCCACTCACCTTGACAATCGAGAGCGCATTGAACGAACCGTTTTTCAGAGGGTACTCCTCACCATTAACTTCCTGGTAAAACTCGATACCAGGAACTAAGAAAAGAGGAAGTTGGCTACCAGTGCTCAAAGTGTTCGCCGGCTGATCGCCGTCGTTGCAGTCACATCCCAGGGTAGTAAATCCCAAGCCTTGGCGACAACTTTATAGGTACGAGACCCCTGCTCTAAATATCCCCTCCCGCCCCTATTACGATTCATTTGTCGGAAACGCTCTCCGAAAACCGCGTTGGCCCTTCGGCGATTAATGCAACCACGATGGAAAAATAAAGAACAGCATACAACCCGTTTCTTCATTGTCGAACAAAAACTTTGAG
>DATDNL010000333.1:0-10928 GCA_036518315.1 Flavisolibacter sp.
GAAGTGCCAATCGTTTCCTTTGACTATCTCGCAAATTAATTTCAACAGGAAATCACAAGTGGAAAACCATGTGCTCATGCTTGGCGACAGTGCCGGTATGATCACTCCGTTATGCGGTAATGGGATGAGCATTGCGTTACATACTGCCAAACTTGCTTCCAAAGCCATTGGTGAATTCCTTGATGACACTATCTCAAGAATTGAAATGGAAGACAATTATACAAGGGAATGGCAAGCGCAATTTGCGGGAAGGTTGCAAACAGGGAGAAGGCTTCAGTATTTCTTTGGAAGTAAACGTCTCAGCAATCTCTTTGTGTCGGGTTTCAAAGCACTGCCATTCCTCGCGATACCGGTGATTAAAATGACACACGGCAAACCGTTTTAAGGCACAGGCTTTGTATTTTTCACTTGGAAAACGGTATTATGGCTGAAAAGAAGAAGACTTTAGTGTTGGGAGCTTCCAGTAACCCAGCTAGATATAGTTACCTGGCGGTTCAAAGGCTTCGTGCACACCAGCATCCAGTAGTGGCTATTGGAAGGCGAGTCGGGAGAGTGGCTGATGTTGATATCAGTAATGAACAGGAGTCGCAACTTGGCGTCGATACCGTCGCCCTTTACTTAAATCCGAAAAACCAGGTTGAGTACTACGATTATATCTTAAGTCTACATCCGAAGAGAATTATATTTAATCCGGGGACGGAGAATGACGAACTAATTCAGAAAGCCAGGGAAAACAATATCAAGCCGGTTATCGCATGTACACTTGTGATGTTGAGCACGGGACAGTATTAATCCGATAGTTGTGAATAGAAGTTTTACGATAAAAACTGAGAGTATTCACTTAGCAAGTAAAATTTCCTGAGCAGTAACTTTGAATTAACCTTGTTTTTTACAAAAATTGTGCAAGTCCAATCAGGCAGTTAATCCGCTGCAAAAACCATTATCCATGAAAACGCTCAGAACTATTGCTTTCGTTGCATTGTTGGGTGTGAGTTCTCTATTCTCACAAGCCCAGGAAAAGATTCCCATCAACCAACCCGATTATAACAAACCCAGAATCTTCGCCGATTTACCGCAAAGAATGAATGTGACCATTGGAGATCTAACGCCACTGTTTGACCTCCCTGTGGGCAGTTCTGTTATTGCAAAACTGAACAAGAGTTTCCCGTTTAAGGGAACGATCGTTTCAAAATCGGGTGGTCATGGTAGCCAGGTACAATCTGTTATTGTCAGGTCACTGACGAGGCAGGGAGCTGTTCTTACCCTTACAAAACTTAACCATCCTGACGGCAGCTTTGTATACAGTGGCAGGATCATAAGTAAACAAAGTATTGACGCTTATGAGATTGTGAAAGAAGATGATCTATATGTTTTACAGAAAAAAAACTTCTATGAAATGATGAGAGAATAAAAAAGCTTTCTAATCCAATCCTATCCAAACAGAGTGTCATGAAAACCGTATCCATATCCAAACTAACTACTTTAATCATAGGTTTATTCTTTTCTCTTTACAGTTATTCACAAGTTCCCGTTTACAATAGCTATCCTTCTGCCGCAGCCACAGTCTTTTTAGATTTCGATGGACAGTATGTTGACGGTACCAGTTGGAACTGGAGTGGCCCTTTGACCCTGGGTCCGGCAAATGTCAGCACGGCGCAGATCACGGAGATATTTAACCGCATTTCGGAAGATTACCGTCCCTTCAATGTTAACATTACGACCGACTCGGCCAAATACTGGGCGGCTCCGCCTACTCAAAGAACGAGGGTCATCTTAACGATCACGTCGGACTGGTACGGTGCTGCAGGTGGTGTCTCTTATGTTAATTCATTTACCTGGGGGGACAACACGCCATGCTTTGTCTTCACGGCGCTGCTGGGTTACAGAACTAAATACATTGCAGAAGCTGCGTCACATGAAATTGGTCACACTCTGGGGTTGAACCATCAATCTTCCTACGATACTAACTGCAATAAATTGGATGAATACAACTCGGGTAAAGGGACGGGTGAAATTGCCTGGGCTCCAATTATGGGTGTCGGCTACTACAGAAACTTTACTCTTTGGCACAATGGGTCTAATCCCTGGGGATGTTCAAGCTACCAGGATGATCTTTCTATAATCACTTCACAGATTGGTTATAGAACTGATGATTACTCAGGGAGCATCAATGGTACCACGACACAATTGAACTTTGCGAATAACCGTTTTTCTGTAGATGGTGTTATTGAACAAATCACCGATAAGGATGTGTTTAAATTCATCATGCCGACGCGGGGACTGTTTCACCTTGATGCAAACCCGTACAATGTAGGCACAGGGGACAACGGTTCTAATCTCGATGTGCAAATCGACTTGTCAACCGGCAGCAAGAAAGTGTTGGCAACTTACAACCCCGACCTCTTGTTGAATGCCACGATCGACACGACGCTCGACGCAGGCACTTATTACCTCACAGTTCAGAGCAGCGGGAATATTTATGCTCCTGATTATGCTAGCCTGGGATCCTACACGATGGCTGCAGCGTATACGCCATTTACTGTATTGCCTGTTCACAAACTGCAATTGGAAGGCAAGAATGCTGACGGTAAAGATCACCTGGTTTGGACCGTAGAGGCAGACGAAACGCTTACGGAGCAGGTACTTGAGTCGTCAACTGACGGAAGAAACTTTACACCTTTAGGCACTTTGAGTACGACAGCCAGGACCTATGTGAATGTGCCGACAGACGGTAACGTTACTTATTATCGACTAAAAGTGACATTTGATAACAACAGTCAATACCTTTCGAACATAGTTGCCTTACCGGTGGTTGTAAACAGGCCTTCGCTTACTAGTAACCTCGTGCACAATTCCGTCCAGGTTACTTGTTCAGGCAATTTCAACTATATGATAGTTGACTACAGTGGAAGGGCGGTTGCAAAAGGCAAGCTTTCGCCAGGCGCCACCACAATCCAAACGACGAATCTTGTCAATGGAATGTACATTATACAGTTTAGCAATGGACAGCAGCAATACGCCGAAAAGCTGATGAAGCAATAGATTAATAACCTTACCATAATCCGTGCCCTTTTGGTAACTCAGGGTTTTTCCGTAAATTGGAAAAACCCTTTTTCTATGATTAAATGGAGAAAATTTAATGGTGAGCCCATTGGACTTCCTATTTATGACGCTGTAGAGAATGCCATAAGAAAGGAGACCAATGCAGGCTACCGCTTAAAAGTTTGCATCGGTACTGACTCACAGGTAAAAGGCCAGGAGACAGAATTTGCTACCGTTATTGTTTTCCTGCGCGAAGGCCACGGGGGCTTTATGTTCATTCACAATGAGAAGACCCACCAGCGGTATACGATAAAAGAACGCATGCTGGTTGAAGTGGCCAAGAGTATAGAGATTGCATATGAGTTGTGCAATCTTTTTACTTTATACGACGTAGATATGGAGGTTCATGCCGACATCAACACGAACCCTCACTTCAAAAGTAACGATGCACTTAAAGAGGCTATGGGATATATTCTCGGAATGGGATTTGCTTTCAAAGCAAAACCGGAGGCCTTTGCCAGTAGTAGCTGTGCTAACAAGGTTGTGAATTAAGCGCTCCTCTTTTTTCTGCGACGTAAAATTAGAAGAACTGCAGTCACAATTAACAGGGCAATTAAAATGCCTTGCATGGTTCTTTGTCTCTCAACGTTCTGCTGTCGTTGTTCCTTTGGGCCTCTTTCGGCACCAACTGTTTTCTTTATGGCGTCCTGGTAAACACTGTCCTGCACGTTGGTGAAACTGTCCTGCCATACTTTGCGTGCTGCCGCCGACGAATCAATTGACTTCTTTAGAGAGTCCAACTTGTTTTGATCAATTTGAGCAGGGCAAACCAGCGGGAATAGCAATACCAGGAAAAGAAAAAAGCGGTGTGACAACCTGAAAGAATTAGTTGCGCGCGCTTTTGTTATGGATCGTTGACCTTTCAGATGCTTCAGCGGTATAATCAACCTTTGGTGCGAGAGTTTGTACAGTACTTTTTACGTTGAATTTCTCGAAAGCTTTTTGCGTGTCTCTCTCCGCAAAAGAAAATGCCACCATTACCAGTACGAACAGTACAATGACAAAGCCTTTTTCCAATAGTGATCTCTTCATACGCTTAAAAACCGTTGCAATATAGTTATAAAATTTTATGGCTTTTGCTTTTTGTGGTCGTAGAATAATTGATTTAGTTCTCCAATGAAATTTAATACTTGTTTGGCTCCTGTATGCTTAACAGCGGAGGTCACGAAATGCGGAGGTAGCTCCTCCCAGGTGGCGGAAAGCTCCTTTAAAAAAGCGTTTACATTATTTGCTGTCTCCTTTTGAGTGCTCTTATCCGCTTTCGTAAATACTAAGGCGAAGGGTATTTGCCACTTACCTAATTGGTTGATAAATTGAATATCTATTTTTTGCGGTTCGTGCCTGCTATCGATAAGCGCAAAAAGGTTAGCCAGGTTTTCCCGTTTCCTGATGTACTCTTCTATCATTTTCTGCCAGGATTTGCGCTGGGTTTGAGAACGTTTTGCATAACCGTAACCGGGCAGGTCAACGAGGTACCATAATTTTTTATCGCTTGACTCCACGTCAAAATGGTTAATGAGCTGCGTTTTCCCCGGCGAAGAAGAGACTTTCGCCAGTTCCTTCTTTTTCGTAAGCATATTGATCAATGAGGACTTGCCAACATTACTCCTGCCAATAAATGCGTACTCTGGTTTGTCCGGCGTCGGACACTTGTCAACAGAAGGGCTGCTGATCAGGTAGGAAGCCTGTATTATCTCCATGCATGCAAAGCTAATGGCAGAAGACCGATAACTGAGAGTTGTTATGGGGCAAGGGAAATACGAACCTGCACGCCTGCTCTTGTCGTTGTGATCGGGGCAGTAGTAGCAATCTTGGGAATCACCTTGTTTTGTTCATAATAGAACTTCAACTGAACTCGATTATTTACTACATAATCGATAGAAGGAGCAATACGGGTGATCTTTTGGCCCGCAGTTCCAAAGGCAATGTTCTGATCAAGTTTTGTATTGGCAGTAGCATCATCGCGGAAACTGTAGTCAAAGCGGAACGTGACATCGTTATTGAGTTTTTTACCATTCTTTCCTATTCGAAGGTTTTTGAATAATGGAAGGCCCTTTCTCCTCCAATCTGCGCCGATAGTATATTCAGTTGAATGGTTTTCTGCCAACTGGTAGTCGACAAGGCTAAGGCTCAATGTTCTGCTCTTCTTGTATTCAAAACGAGTACTTACCTGGTTCGTAAATGTGGCATCGAATCCGATCAAAGGGTTGAACTGCTCAGTGACCGTGAGATTCGGTAAGAGGAAGTAAGGGACATAATTACCTGTAGCCGTATCAATGAAGTGAGGAATACCAGCGCCTAAGAAAAGATCTTCGAACAACAGGGAGGTGGTAAAGCTATTCATCCCCAATGTACTGGTATATCCATGCCTTAGCGTAAAGCTGGTAAATATTTTTTCTATGCCTTTAATTCTCGATAATCCATTATATGTGACAGTCCAATTAGGTTTTGGTATATAGCCTGAGAAAGGATTGGAACGGAGATTAGCATTCGTATTCTTAACAAGGGGAATCGTCAGCGGATCCTTGTCAGTATAAGCCGCAAGGAACGAGGGTATCAACACATCCTGGGCATATCTTCCATAACCGGTGAAATAACCGGTGTTCGGATCATAGCTACTTCCGGGGTTTGCTTCACCCAAGCGCTTTGATAGGATGGCACGGTTGGATTCAAACTTCCTGAAGGTTTCTGATATCTGGTTAGGGTCAAACTTCTGAAACAGTGTTTGGAACGCCAGGTAAGTGATGCTGAAGCTACCGGTGGTGTAAGGGTTGTACCGGTGCAAGCCGGCGACACCCGAAGTGTCCTTGTACAATTCCGAGTAGTTCTTATCAAAAGTCTTATCCCAGGTAATGTCAATATTCAGATCACGGACTGGCGACAGCAGTGCGGTGGCATTCATGTGCTGGTTATATCGCTGCTGGATAAGTTGATTAAACAATTCACTTCTCGTGATCAATCCCTTTGCGCCCAACGTATTGATCGCATTGGTATCTGGCTGGTAGCCGAAGACATATCTCCAACCGGGATTGCCACTTTTTAAGTTCATTCCGAGCAACCTTGTGCTATCGAGGTAGCCCGGCAGCAAGGTTCCGAGGTCCTCATTGTATTGAAGGCTGACACGTTTTAGCGAGGTCACCAATTTAGCAAATCCCTTCTCGATAGGATTCACATAATATAGCTGATTTGGATTCTTGATCTTTATCTTCTTTCCCGTACTGTCCCTTTGCGGCTTCTGCTTAGGCTGCTTTTGTTCCTGCACATCACTATACACCGAACGGAAGAACTTTGACTTCTGGTACAGTCTTTCAAAATCAAGGTCACTTGTTAAGTTGATGGTTTGACCATTCAGCATGGAGTTACCTAATTCACGGTCCAACAAAGTACCGGCTATCCAATCGTATTTTGCGGTGTAGGTACCACGTATCGTTGTCCAGTCTACCAGCGGCAGTTTCGAGGTCGGCAGGTTGTACGACAGAGTGCCTTCGTGGTGATAGTGGGTGTTCCGTCCGCCAGACCAGAAGTTCTTTTTCACCGAATCCTTCTTCTCCTGGGTATTGATGTAACCATCCGGCTCGTCCACACGGGCATTGTTTACTGCCATAAAGTCGAGGGTTAGCGATCTTGTGAAGTCCCAACGCAAATTATAATAGCGGTCAAAATAGAAGTACTTGTTGAAGGTCTCAGGAAGCTTAAACGAGGTCCCAATATTTCTTGAGCGAGTGGCACCGAACTGCCTCGATACATCTCCTTTTATCGAAAGTAGAGAAGGTACATAGTTGAAGTTGAAATCCTTGATCAACGAAAGCCAAGGAGACTTTGACTTTATTGCGTTTTTAAGTGGCTCAATAAATCGTGGCTGTGGAGAATAGTTGTATCCAAGTGCAGCCCTCGTTTTCTTGATATCTTCCAATTCGATAATTGGATTAGTTCTTTGCTGGTGGGTGAAATTATAGTTGACATCCACATTTGAAATGTCGAATAGCTGCGGTTTCTTACCATTGGTTTTATTCTTCCTTACATTGGTAAAGTTCACCGTCTTAATAGTCGTTTCATCAACCGCCTGGTTCCTGATTGAGTCAGCGTCATGACTGGTAAGTGCGCCATTGATCTTATCCTTCAATCTTAGGTCAAGGTCTAATGGATCAAACTCAGGCTTACTGATGGTCTTACTCACACCAGCATAGACGGGTATCTGCAAACCGGCACTTTTCGGTACCAGTTTTCCAAGATCGAGGCTCGTGGCTGCATCCCATGTCAGGTAGTCCTCTTTGCTTCGTTCGTTTACTCTTTGATCTATCGTTCCGAATCCAACACTTCGATAGTTTGCGCTTAATGTAACAGAACCCAAGTCTGCTAATCTAATGTCCGTCCGTCCAAGGGCCGCCCAGCCGCCCCTCTCATTCATCTTGGTTAAACGCAATTCGTCGAACCACAGCTCTGCATCCAATATCTCCTTCTTGGCATTCTCCACTCCCATGAACATTCCCCTCACTTCTCCGAGGTTCGGGTTGCCATAAACGGCATACACCCTTCCATCACTCATTGTCTCCGAGTAATAGCTATTGACGGCAACCTGACTACTATTACGCCTGATCTTTAGGTCGGTTAGTTCCTTGAGATCAAAGTCAAGGTTATTCTTTGCGGGCCAGATCTTGGAAGTGTCCTTCTCCCTCCACATCGTTATGGCCAAAGGAATACGGACTTCATAATAGTTATTAGTAAAGTCATTACCAATCCTGATCACTGCATTGGCTGCTCCATCTGGAATGTCGTTACCGGGGCTGTTCAATGACTCAGCGTGGATGAACATGGAAAGCTTACCATAAGGACGCAGGTCGAGGTTCATCGTCTTGAATACTCCACGTACCTGGTGCTTCGGCAAGGTCTGCACTTTCACGCTTAATGATTGCTCATTCAATAACAGCTGAACGTTATTATTACTTAACTGCTCTTGCCTTTCCACTCCGGGCGGTTGACGATAGACAATTGGGTCGCGTTGATCATTTTCTTCTATGTTGACAGCCAATACATCCACCTTGACGGGATCGGGGTTAGGTAGTGCTGCGCCTCCGCCAGTTGTATCAGCTTCATACGTGAACTTTCTCCATTGGTTCCGAACGAACTCCAGCTTTGCGAAACGCAATACGGCTGTGTCCTGGAATCCTGTCATAAACATCCTGATGAAACGGATCGACTTAAAGTCGGGAATGTTACCAATCTTCTGCTGATAGTCTTTTATAGGAACTCTGAAGAGGTACCAGGTCTCATTACGCCTGGAACCGTCTGCAAGATTAGCCTGCACCTGCCTCACGTCAGTGATGTAGGGATGGTTCAATATGTTCATTCCCTTGAACATCGGCACCTGGTATTGGAAATATTCCTCTGCCTCGTTCATGGTGTTATCGCGATTCAACTCTTCCTGATCAGGATACAGGGTAAACGCGTTGAACTCATTATTCGTAGTGGCTACAGGAGAGTTGCCTTGGGGGTTGTCGAAATTCTTATAACGCTCTAATATGCCATCATTGGCAGTAAAGGATGGGTCCCTGTAACCTTTGAAATTATCTTGTGAAGGATCGGCCTGAATCTTTTGAAGCACCGCAGGATTAGTAACCACATTCTTTATTTGGTTCAGATAATTTCCAAAATGTCGCTGTTCTGCCGTATCGGTCAAACCATCAAAACCAGCATCCTGGAAAGGTCTATCAGCAGGATCGTTACTGAAGGCATTAGTTACCTGTAAAGGATTGCGCGGCACCTGTCCCCATGCCGACGTATCCACAGGCACCTTATTAGTGGGCGTTGGCAGACCGTTTTCATACAAACGAAGTCCGTCACGCAATACATCTTCCGAAACATTTCCAAGGTTGAAATAAAGATTACCTCCCTGTGGATTGCGGTTGTTGTATTGGAAAGGATCCATCACCCAGAATTCAATAAACTCAATGTTGGCAGACTCAAAGTCTGTTTGATCGATGTTCCGCATGATCCCCGCCCAGGATTCATTGGGAGTGCGAAGTCGACCATTTGCATCCAGCTTGGTACCGCTTGCCTGGAAGTTGTACGGTCCTTTTTCCTTTGGATAATAAGCCAGGTCAAACGTCGTCAATATAGCCTGCCCGATGTCAGTGCTACGTTTTGGAAACAGTTCTGATTGGTACACCATCCTTGTCTCAGGCTTGGTCAGTTCCGCCACGTTATTGCGAAGCGGGTTATCATTATCCTTGCGATCCTGTAAACGCTGTTCTATATTATACCATGCCAGTTTCGCACGCCTGTAACCTGCAGCAAGGTCGTTCGACAGATTGCCCTCGGGAAACAAGGTTGGTTGGTTCTGAGGCACAGAAGCGAGTGTCCAACTGATCAAAGGGAAACGAAGGTCTATGCTACTGCGTGTTCCTTCAAAATCATCCACATAGCTGGCACCATTCGCACCCTTACCGATTTGCTTGGCGTGTCCCGGGTCCAAATACGCTACTTCGCCATAGGCACTTATGGAAGAATTGGCCTTGGTAGAATAGAAGGGCAACTTGTCAAGCCATTTTGAAAGTCGGGGTGCATCATTGCGATAGTCAAAGTCGACGCCGTACATTCTATTCTTTATTGGGTCTTCACCATAACTCTGTTTAGTGAAGAAAGGACGTTCGCTCAACTGCACACCTGTTGCACCGAACGAAAGGTGTTTGTTGGCGAGGTAGTCCAAACGCAGGCCCATAAAGTTCTTGGTCTGCAAACCATAACTGGCGTTGTTCTCATATTGTATGCGTACCGGTATACCCGAGCTGATAATCGCCGGGTTAATAACGTGGAGCGTACCAAGATCGTAGTTGATCTCGTAGTCAATATTTTCCTGCAAGACCTGCCCACCCGCCATTACGGTAACGGAGCCCTTCGGGATATTAAACCCTAGCTGGTAGTCGGCATTGGCGGCTGCCGACTTCGATCTACCTATTAAAAGGAAGCGATCCAATTTCGTGTAGTTCTGCGCGATGGCTTTAATTGTGTCGTATAAGGGATAGTAGAGGTAATTGGCTCTCTGTGCCGGTAGCACAGCAGAATCAAGGTCATGCCCAAAAGGTTCCAGCACCGGGAAGATGATACGGCTCTGGGATGGAATTACGGTGTAGCCTTCGACGTAGTCAAACTCACCATCAGGCTGAGGGTCATTTTGATTGTTTAAACGGTCAAGGTTTACCAGTTGAATCAAAGGCGTTCCTGCCTGGACCACCGACGTATTCGTTACAGAAGGTGGTAAATATTTTTTGGTACCCGTGCTAGGCTCTTCATAATAGACGTCAAGCTTAAAGTCCTGTCTTTCCAACTGGCCAAAGCCAACGCTGTAAACGTTCTTCATCATCAGGTCCCATATCGGCAGGTTAGGACGTTGAGAAGTAGCCTTCAATAATTTCAGGAATAACACCTTGGTCGTGTTTCCACTGCTGTCTGGTGGAACGTCCTGGGAAAACTCTCCCACCTGGTACACCTTACCGTTGTAGGTATATTGATAGGCAACAGCCAATACTTCATCCGGTTGCAATGGCTGGTTTAACGAAATGAAACCAATACGAGGGTTGAAGTAGTAATCTGTCGGTAACAGCTTCCTTGCAAAGGTCTTTTCGAATTCCTGGACCGGCTGCATACCGTTCAGGCCATTCAGGTAGGTCTGTACTTGTGTCGAATTCCTTGCAATTGCCTGGTTGGCTATAAGTGTGCTGTAAAGATTGTTGGAGTTATTGCTGGGCAATTGATCGCCGCTTGGATTTGCCCAGTTTGGGTTGTAAGGATTGTATTCTCCCAAATCCATAAAGCCCACAACATCCCGT
>DATDNL010000334.1:0-2497 GCA_036518315.1 Flavisolibacter sp.
GGATATGACATTAATGAAGTGGCGACCGCCACTGCGTGGAGGAGAAACCCGGCGCTCGTTCAGGAGTTTTATAATATGCGCCGGAAAGGTGTAAGGGAAGCACAACCTAATGCGGCTCACTATGCCTTAGCTGAGCTGGAAAAAGATTTTGACGTGCACATCATTACCCAGAATATTGATGATCTGCACGAACGAGCAGGTTCTACGAAAGTTCTTCATTTGCATGGCGAAATATTCAAGATGCGAAGCGATAGGAATGAAGAGCTGATCTACCCGGTAGAGGGAGATATTAACATGGGCGACGTGGCAGAGGATGGAGCCCAGTTAAGACCACATATTGTGTGGTTCGAGGAAGCAGTGCCGATGATGGAAGACGCAGCTCTTGTGACAAGGCAAGCTGAGATTTTTCTTATCGTTGGAACGTCACTGGTGGTGTATCCCGCTGCAGGCCTGGTGAATTATGCGCCATGGCACATACCAAAGTTTATTGTTGATAAGAAGATTCCTTATACTTCTTCCTTGCACAAACTGACGACCATTGAGAAGCCGGCAGGTGAGGGGATGAGGGAGGTTGTTGAGAGGTTGAAGGAACTGGTGTAGGAAGCTGCAAACTGTTAGCTGTTAGCGGCAAGCAATTAGCCTAAAGTAGTTCCTCCCGGGTTTCGGTGAATTCTATTCCATACTGCTTTAGTTCAGCGAGTACAGGCTCGTAAATATCTTTACTGACAGGAACACACAAACCTTTTAAATTAATGGTGCCATTTAATACCAGTTTTGCTGCAATGCCCAGTGGTAGTCCTACAGTTTTGGCCATGGCAGTATGAACGTCATCCTGACCCTTGACGAGTAAGGTGCTTTGAGACTTATATTTCTTCTCTTCTCTTTCGAATTCCATTTCGTGGTGCATGACGACCATGTCCCTGTCGCCAGGTTGAAGGGCGAGTTTTTTTTCCAGGGCGAATTGAAGGAAGGTGGCGGCACTAACTTCTCCCTTATTCACGAGTGTATTGTTGTCGTCCATGCCGAGGAAGAACAGTTGCTTTAAGGTGAGACTAGCATCGTGCATCTTATCGGCAAGTGTGGCAGCAGCGTCCACTTTCAAATCATCAATGTCTATCTGCTTCAGATCTCCGTGGTCGTCAACCACCATAAACTCCTCTATTGACTCGACGCCTTTCTCCTCAGCCTTCTTTTCCAGTTCTACCAGGTTTACCAGTTGAGCCAAAAGGTTTTTTGTTGAGTCAAATTGCTCACGAAGCTTGTCCTCCAGCCATTCACTGAAGCCGTTCCTGTCCATATGCTCTTTGAACAGCTCAGCAAGGGTTTTCCCATTGGTATCGTAGTGTTGGGTTTCGCTTACAAGGTTCACGTCGATGATGTTCTTCCAGCCGTAAACAAAGTCAGGATGCCTGAGGGTTGTCCTGATAAGCGTCTTGCATTCTTCTAAACCGTAAAGGGAAAGATAACTTAGGGAATCCCGATTAGGGTACCAGCACAAGACGTCGTGACCGGGAATGGAGACATATCGTTTATCTGCAAAGAGTTCCTGGTATTCCAGTTCTTTTATTTCGCCATCCTGCTTGAAAATGGCACCTGCCTGCCCGGCGGTGACTACATTTCTTGGGTTCCAACTGATCTTATAGTGCCAGGGATTATCATCACTTTCAGGTGCTACGAGTCCTCCGCAGTGAGAATAAAAGGAATAAACCGAGCCGCCTTCATGGTGAATCTCATCGATCATCTTTTTGGCACTCATGTGGTCAATTCCCGGATCGAGACCCATCTCGTAGAGAAACAGCAGGCCAGCTTCTTCGACCTCCTTTTTAAGAGAGCGCATTTGTTCGTCGACGTAAGAAGCGGTAAGCAAGTTCTTTTTGAATTGGATACAACTCTTTGCTATTACGAAGTGAAGGGCGGGGGGCATTAGTGAAATGACGATATCAGCCCCGCTGATATGATCATTCCTGTCGTTCTCGTTCGTGATATCGAAAGAAACGGCTTTGGCAAATCGGGAGTTACCGATCTTGGTGCGTGCGGCATCGAGGTTTGCATCGACAACGGTGAGTTGCCAGTTTTCTTTTGAAGCGTTTGCGACCAGGTATTCGATAAGTGAGGTCGCCGACTTGCCTGCTCCAAAAAGGAGGATCTGTTTCATATTTCAAATGTAAGCAGCGTAAACAAAGAATCCCGCTGAGGGCGGGATTCTTTGCGATTATGGAAACTAGATCTGCTTTAAGTCTTCTTTATAGTCGTGTGCGTAGACTTTGAGTATCCTGTAACGGACTTTGACTCCACGGTTTGATCCGGGTATTGATACCGTCTGTGTTGCCTTTGGTTTAATCGATGTAAAAGGAACATTTTCTGATTCTACCACCGAACCATTGGGTTTTAAATAATCGAGTGCCACGATCACTTTGTCTACCGACTGGGAAGATGTATTAAACACCGTTAGTTGCAGACCGTTTATTCCGCCAAAAAGACCCACTTTGTAGTTGTT
>DATDNL010000335.1:0-2413 GCA_036518315.1 Flavisolibacter sp.
GCAACCGGCTTATGCTCTACACCTTTTGGAACAATTAATATTTCACCTTCATTCACCTCCACGGTCCTATCCCGGTATTCCATTCTGAACTTGCCCTTGATCACCATGAACAACTCATCCTCATTGTCGTGTTTATGGAAAAAGAACTCGCCTTTCAACTTGGCCAATTTTACCTGTTGACCATTTAATTCCCCGATGATCTTAGGGCTCCAATGTTCCTTAAACAAACTGAACTTGTCTAAGAGATTTATCTTGTCCATGACCTAACTGTTTAATTCTTCAACAAAACGTTTCACTTTTTCCATATCCTTTACACCCGGCGACGATTCAAACCGACTGTTAATGTCAACTACAAAAAGATCTTTAGCCACTGGCTCTTTTAAGAACTCTTTTATTAAGGGGCCATCTGTCGGCTCAATTCCCCCACTCAGGAAAAAGGCCCTTCCGATATCGAGGCCCTTTAAACGGCTCCAATCAAACTTACGCCCTGTTCCGCCATATTGCGTTTCCTCCCCACTCTTGCTGGCCGTGACACCTGTATCAAACAGGAACATATCAGCACTATCATAAAAGTCTTTGATCATCCAGGGAACATGGTCATTGTCGCTAAAGCGAAACGCTTTAATGACATGGACATAGTCCGCAACCTGCGCACACTCGTATGGCGTTTCATGACCATGAAGCTGTACCATATCAAGGCCAAAATCATTCACCTGTTTAATGATCTCTTCTTTTGATGCGTTTACAAACACTCCTACCTTGTAGGGCTTCACCTTTGCTTTCTTGACATCAGCACCCGTTAGGCCAAACTTGAAAACATACCTCGGGCTCTTCGGGTAGAAGATCATGCCTGCGAATTCAACGCCCATTTCACCTAGCTGGTGCATCTGGTCTATGTTGGTCATTCCGCAAACTTTAATCTTCATACTATAGAGAATAGGTGAACTCTTTAAATGCTCTCCCGGGATCCTCCTGCTTCATGAAATATTCGCCGATCAGGAACCCCTGGAAGCTGTGTTGTTTTAGAAAACGGATATTCTCTACATCATTGATACCGCTTTCTGCAATCTTGACAAATCCGTCTCCTATCTTCTCAGCCATGCGAACCGAATGTTGCAAGTCCACCTGGAAGTCCTTCAGGTTACGATTGTTCACTCCTACCAGGTCCACTTCATCGCAGATATGGTCCAACTCCGAGTCACTATGCAGTTCAAGCAACACTTCTAACTCCAGTTTCTTTGCGAGCCCCGCCAAATTCTTTACTTCCGCCGGCGAAAGACATGCTGCAATTAATAAAATAACATCTGCGCCATTGGCCTTTGCTTCAACAAGCTGGTATTCGTCGATCATAAAGTCCTTCCGTAGCAGGGGAACATCATTGTCGCGGGCCGCAAGCAGGTCATCAAGCGATCCACCGAAAAACATTTGATCCGTTAACACAGAGATTCCAGATGCTCCGTAAGCCGCATACATTCTCGTCACCGATTCCACACTATCGCGGTCATTGATCACTCCTTTCGAAGGCGATCTTCTCTTGTATTCAGCAATGATTCCTGTTTTGTTAGGGTCGGCTATAAACTGCTTCAATGAATAGGTCCCGCGGGTAAAGAACCGTTGTTTTTCTAATTCTGTCACGCCAACTTCCTTCTTTCGCTGCTCGACTTCCTTTCTTTTCTGTGCTACTATTTGTTCAAGAATATTCATTACTGCAGGGAAATTAATTTTTCCAATTGTTGATAGGCCTTACCCGACTCGAGGCTTTCGACTGCTTGATTATAAGCTTCATCGTAAGTGTCGTAGCCACCGGTGCACTGTAAAGCCATAGAGGCATTCGCTAATACAACCGCGTTTTGGGCCCAGGTACCTTTGCCTTTCAATATATTGACAAATATTTTTGCTGCCTCTTCCACCGAGGTACCACCAGTAATGTCCGCAGCGGAAACGCTTCTCTTACCCAACTCTTCGGCGGACAACACTCTTTCACCATTTTGAGTGATCACCTTCGTATCATTCGTAAGTGAGATCTCATCGTATCCGTCTAAGCCGTGTATAATCGTAAATGGCTTGCCTGTTTGCTGTAGCAGGTAATTATAGATGCGCGCCATTTCGAGGTTGTATACTCCGACCAACTGGTATTCAGGATTCGCAGGGTTTACCATCGGTCCCAACATATTGAAAAAGGTTCGAAATCCGATGTTCTTCCTGATCTGTGCTACGGCCTTTAAGGCAGGATGAAACAGGGGGGCATGTAGAAAACAGAAGTTTGTTTCCTCGATTTCCTTCTTGAGTTGGTCGCTGTGATTTTTAAACTTGTATCCCAAGAACTCCATTACGTTAGAAGCGCCGCTCACGGAAGTAGCTCCGTAGTTTCCATGCTTGGCAACTTTCTTCCCGGCCCCTGCCACGATGAAAC
>DATDNL010000336.1:0-2760 GCA_036518315.1 Flavisolibacter sp.
CTGTATTGGCAGCGCCGGAGGCAAATCCTGGCGCCGTCAATGACATTACAGTTTGTTTTTCGGGAACCGAGTCGAGAATCAGGTTGGTAAGTCTGTCGATAAACTGGTCGGTATATTCATAGGCGCTTCCTTCAGGGGCGGTTACTTGCAGGCGGAACTGGCTGCGGTCCTCCATGGGAGCCAATTCCGATTGTAAGCTTCCGCCAATAAAATAAATGATGGCGGCGCATACGGCGATGATCACATAAGCGACCCAGCGCACTTTCATGAAACGGGTAAGCAAGGCTTTATACCCATTGTCCATGCCACGGAAAAAAGGCTCCGTTTTGTAGTAGAACCAGGAGTGTTTATGAAAATCCCTCGTAAGCTTGACGTTCAGCACAGGTGTCAAGGTTAACGAAACAAAGGCGGAGATCAACACGGCACCCGCCACCACAATTCCAAACTCACGAAATAATCGTCCGATAAATCCTTGCAGGAAGATGATCGGAAGAAACACGACCGCAAGGGTGATGGAGGTGGAGATAACAGCGAAGTAGATTTCTTTAGATCCTTCTTTGGCCGCCAGGTATTTGGGCATGCCCGCTTCGAGCTTTTTGAAGATGTTCTCCGTTACTACGATCCCATCGTCCACTACCAGGCCAGTTGCCAATACGATTGCAAGCAGCGACAAAACGTTTATCGTAAAGCCGGCGACATACATAATGAAGAATGCTCCAATAAGCGAAACGGGAATATCAATCAACGGCCGTAGTGCGATCATCCAGTCGCGGAAAAACAAGTAGATAATCAGGATCACAAGCCCCATTGCAATCATCAGGGTTTCCTCAACCTCGGATATGGATTGTTTAATGAACCGCGTTTGGTCCATTGCAATGTTCAACTTAATGTCTTCCGGAACATCTTTCTTCATTTGGTCCAAACGCTTGTAAAATTCATCGGAAATCGAAACATAGTTAGCACCCGGTTGAGGCACGATAACCAGCGCGATCATCGGAATGCCGCTTTCCTTCAGGGAGCTTTCCTCGTTTTCGGGACCCAACACCACATCGGCAACGTCCTTGATGCGGATGTCGGCGCCATTGATATTTTTAATCGAAATGTTTTCAAACTCTTCTTCTGTATTTAGCTGGCCAAAAGTTCTTACGGTAAGCTCCGTGGCATTCCCCTGTATTTTACCACTGGGTAACTCTACGTTCTCACGCAGCATGGCATTTTGAACATCGGCAGGAGTGAGGTTGTATGCTGCCAATCTCTTCGGATCAAACCAAATCCGCATAGCATAGCGCTTCTCGCCCCAAATTTGGATACCACTTACGCCGGGAATTGTTTGCAGTCTGTCCACGAGTACATTATTGGCATACTCAGTAACCTGTAGCTGGTTACGGGTATTGCTCTGCACCGTCATTGAAATGATCGGATCGGAACTGGCGTCTGCCTTGGAAATGACAGGAGGTGCGTCGAGATCATTCGGCAAGGAACGCGTGGCTTGAGAGACCTTATCGCGTACATCGTTGGCTGCGGCTTCCAGGTCAACACCCAAATCAAACTCCACGTTGATATTGCTTCTTCCCTGGCTACTGGAAGACGTAATATTCTTAACACCGGCAATACCATTGATCGCTTTTTCGAGAGGCTCTGTTATTTGAGTTTCTATGATGTCAGGATTCGCTCCACCATAGGAGGTGCTTACATTGATATTTGGGGGGTCGATGGCCGGGTAGTCGCGTACTCCAAGGAACTTGAAACCAATCACACCGAAGACCACGATAATGACATTCATCACAACGGCAAGCACCGGTCTTCGTAAACTTAACTCTGAAATATTCATAAGTGCAATCCTTATTATTTGGTTTTCCTGGTCGAGTCCTTGCTATTGGCGTTACCAGGCATCTTTGTTCCATTGACGACCTTTCCCAGCATAACCTTTGCATCAGGTTTCAAGGCAAGCAGGCCCGTAATCAGGACTGTGTCACCAGCCTTTAACCCACTCATGATTTGTACGTTAGCTGAGTCCCGGATGCCGGTGGTTACATCTACGAATTTGGCCTTGCCCCCGCTATACATGTATACCTTCTTTCCCCTTGCTTGTGGAATAATGGCTTGTGAAGGAATGACGATAGCATTAGGATCCGGCTGGAAGTCAAGCGTAACCTTGGCGAAGTTTCCCGGTACCAATCCTGCGGTTGTCCCTGTTACAGTGGCACGAACCTGCAATGTTCTTGTGTCCTGGGTAATGTTCGATTCTGTCGCGATCACTTTCGCAGCATAGGTTCTGTCGCTGCCATCGATCTTGAAATTTACAAACTTGCCGTTACTGATTTGGTTGATATAGCGCTCCGGTACTGTAAAATCCAACTTCAACTGGTTGGGTTGGCTCATAGTGGTGATCACCGTAGTGGGGCTCACGTAAGCGCCTACACTCACCATTCTTAGACCGAGCTTACCGGTGAAGGGTGCTCTCAGGTTTGTTTTTTCGATTTGGGTTTCTACAACTGCGAGGTCTGCGTTAACGTTAGTCACTTGTAAGGCCACTGCCTCGTAGTCCTGTTTGCTGATACCCTGTATTTTCAATAACTGCTCTGAACGATTTTCGTTCTGCCTCGCCACTTGTAGTTGAACCAACAGCTTTCTTCTTTGTGCCTGCAGGTCCGCATCGTTCAACTTCACGAGCAACGCTCCCTTGTTTATAAAACCACCTTCCTTAAAATAGATTCCTGTAATTCGCCCGGCCACCTCCGGGTGTATTTCAGTTGTTTC
>DATDNL010000337.1:0-4823 GCA_036518315.1 Flavisolibacter sp.
TGATTAAAGAAGGGAACTATGAATCTGCTCTAAAGATCTTCCGTTGGTTTTTGCCGCTTCTCGAACTGGATACACACCCGAAATTTGCCCAGTATATAAAGCTTGCCGCAACTCAGACCGGCATGGGCAGTGAATATGTAAGAGCACCTCGTCTCAAACTTCAAAGACAGGAACGAGAACAAATTCTCTCGACGATCAATAATGCCATCAAGACGAGGCATGAGATCGAGAAGTATTTGCAGCCGGTCGTTGTGTAAACGATACCTCTGAACGAGTGATAAGTTAAGATAGGTTTTTTACAAAATCCCCTAATGGCAAGGTCGGTAAGCAAAGTAATAAATCATTGCTCGCCTTCATCCGTTCCGCAGAAGTTGCATGCATTGACAGCAGGTAATTTCAGTTAATAACGAGGCAAAAACCGGATATTGATTGGTTCTTGCTTTTAATAATTTTAAAGGGGCAAGGATTAAATACCAGAGCCACGTTCAGCCAGAAACAGGATCGCAACATGTCAGCGTATACAACGAAAAGTATTTCTTTTCAAATAATAAAACGAACATTCCCGGGGATTGCTCTTTTGATTACAACGCTACAGTTACCGGCGCAAAAAAAACCGAACGTGATTTACATTCTTACGGATCAGTGGCGCTCGACAGCATTTGGTTTCGCTGGTAATCAACAGGTAAAAACACCGAACATTGACAGCTTTGCAAAACAGGCGGTCGTTTTTAAAAACTGCGTATCCGTTTGCCCGATCTGTACACCGTACAGGGCTGCGCTGATGACAGGCCGATATCCGACTTCCACCGGCATGTTTATGAATGACCTGTACCTTCCGGAAAAGGAAGAGTGTATGGCCGAAATTTTTAAGAAGGCCGGCTATTCGACTGCTTACTATGGGAAGTGGCACCTCGACGGGCATGGAAGATTTAATAATGTCGAACCCGATAGGAGACAGGGTTTTGACTACTGGAAAGCATCGGAGTGCTCCCACGATTATAACCGGATGTTATTTTATGAAAACGATGATCCCAACGTTAAGTATTGGAACCAGTATTCGCCTTTTGCAATTGAAGAAGATGCAGAAAAATATCTGGAATCTGTGTCAAGGAATAAAAATCCGTTCTTAGTTTTTCTATCCTTCGCAACACCTCATTTTTCAACTGACCAGGCGCCGGCCATATACCAGGAAATGTACCCTGCGGAGAAACTCGAGTTACCGAAGAATGTCGCGATCGACAACTTTCCGAGTTTGAGAAAGGAACTGCAGCATTATTATGCGCATTGCACAGCCACAGACGAGGCCATAGGACGTCTCATGAAAAAAATTAAGGCCCTTGGCCTTTTTGATAGTTCAATTATCATTTTTACTTCAGATCACGGTGAAATGATGGGATCTCACGGGGTGAGACCAAGGGAAAAACAAGTCGCGTGGGATGAGGCGGTCAAAGTGCCTTTTCTTATTCGCTTTCCTGGAATAGGATTAAACGAGGGCAAACAAACCTCTACTCCGGTCACGACACCCGACATCTTACCGACGATGTTGGCCCTGGCGCATATCCGGATACCGAGCAGCATAGAAGGGAACAATATTTCTGCTGCTGTAAAAAACCCGACTAAAGAAACGATGAGGGCAGTACTGTTCATGAGTGTTTATCCAACCGCGCAAACACAGTTTTCTGAATACAGAGGTATTAAGACGAATCGATACACGTATGTAAAGACACCCAAAGAAGCAATAATGCTATTCGATAACGTTAGTGACCCTTACGAGATGGATAATCTCATTGACAATCCGCAATATGAAGGCCTGAAGGGCAAAATGGATCGTTTACTGAAACAGCAATTACGTCGGATTGGCGATGACCATTTCCGGAACAGTCGGTTCTACCTGGAAAAATTTGGTTTTCACGATATAGTTGAAAGAGGGGGTGTAATACCTTATAGCGAAGAGCGGGGTAAAATTGTACAGGTTTACACTCCTAAAAAGGAAGTGATAACGAAATAAGCATGTTTGGGTGCAGGACTCAATAGTAAGTTCGAGGTTAATCTTTTTAAAAGGGTCTTTTGAAACGGCGTAAGTTTCTAAAATCAACCGGTTTTCTCACTACTGCGGGATATGTTTTCCGGGTGATACCACTTCGTCCCCATATTTCCGGGCTTGAGGATTATTTCATTGCTGAGGCTTCAATTACTTATGCCGGTGGCAGGGTGGTTCTTGAAAATCGTTACACATCCGTTGTTTTTGATACGGGGAAAGGGACCTATTCCATAACAAACAGGATTACAGGGGCTGAAGTTCTTTCAGATGTTGCATGCAGAATAAATGAATGGAGAAGTGACGACAGTGGGTTTAAGAGGATTTGGAAAAAGCGACAAATCAATGATGTATTTGGGAAGGGCCTGGCTCTTGATTTAACGTTCGAGAAGGAACGTTGCCCGATTCTGTTTTTTACGTTTATTCTTTACAATAACCGGGGTTTTGTCACCATCAAGGGGGGTGTCCACAATACCCTGGGAGACGCCATACAGGTTAAAGAAATTGGTGTTGTTTGTGATGCCGGGCTTTTTCGTGGTGAAAAGGTTTTTGAAGATTTCGTAATGATCGACGGGTTTAGCGGGGGGGAACCGCTTGAATATGGAACTCGAATGTATTCGCCACTTACAAGGAGTAACGCCTTAAAATCCCGGAATAATATTTTGCTGACTTTCAAGGGTAAGAACCGACGCGGCATAGCGCTGCTTGGAGGCCTGACTTATTCGGATTTTGGAAAATTTGCTTTCATTGAACAAGCACGAAGAACAGAACTTGAAAAAGGGAGAGATGGGCAAAGAAGTCTGCTTTGCTACCTGAATCTTCCATTTGAAAAAAACGATCAGAATGGGAATGACGAGCTTTTACAGGTCGACGGGGAAATGACCTTGCAAAGATGGAATTACTCTGAATTCCGATGCGAGGAAACGGCTACCTCTGCCAAGTGCCCGGAAGAAATTAAAATACATGCCGAACATCTTAATGAACAAAAAAAATATCTACTGGGATTTTCGTGGTGGAACGGCTATCAGCATGGAAGTCATGAAGACAACTTCCAATCTGTTTTTATTGAGTTTGTGGAGGGGGGTGCACGAAGAAGGATTCCGCTGGTTTTGAATCACGCCCTGCCTCGCTTCGACGGCGAGAAAAAGAAAGACGTCGAGCAGGTTGAATTACCCTTGCCGAAAGAAGTTACGGGGATGAAGTCCTTTGAAATAATCATTACAAAAGGAGCAGGTCCGGAAAAAGATCGGAATGTGTATCTGAGCGAGGTTTGGTTAAGAGATGGTTCCTTTCTGCCGCTGTATTCAACTGTTTTGACTGAAGCAAAAGACTGTGTAAAGCCCCGGGTATCGTACGCTTCTAATCTTTTCGCCAGCGATCCCGTAGGCAAAAAGGTCGACCCGGGTAAAGAGTATCGACCTTTGGATTGCTTCTACGTTGATGTCGTGAGTGAGGATCCTTTCGCTGCTCTTGAACTTTATGGCCAAAGTGTAAGTGCCGCGCAGGGAGTGCATCTTCCCATCTACGATTTTCCTACGGTTTGTTTGTGGTATGCTGAGAGTGCCGAATACGGGAACAGCGGGGCTGAAAATTCCACAGTTGGTGCGGTAAGGGAGATGCAACACATTCGAGCGTCCGGATTTTTAAATTATTCCAGAGCGGCTGTACGATTAGTTCCTGATTCTTACATGCCTGACAACCAGCAGGGCTGGTGGGATGATGAGCACTGGCAGCATTCTATAGAGGAACACGTTGATGGCAAACATGGAAGATACCTTCCTCCCTATGAAACCACAGAAAAATGGGCAAAGGCTGTCACTGATTTGGGAGGAATTCCGCTAACGTATTTTCAGACCGGGTACCGATCTGAAGATTATGCGAAGGCATTCCCCGGTCACATGTTGTTTAATCAAACCTATGCCTGGAGAAACGGTCCTGTCGACACCAAGGGAGAGATTTTCACTTCCTGGAAGCAAACGTGGATCAGGAATGGGAAGGTAGTCCGGGGTTACGATTATACCGACCCGGATTTTCTAAGGCACCTTGAGAAAGTTTATCAGAATCTGAAAAGGGGAGGTGTTAGAGGATTGATGTTTGATTACCCGTTTTCCGGGTGGGCGGACCAGGGAGGACTGGAGGATCCGTATTCAACGACTGCTGCTGCTTACCGAAATATTTTTAGGTATGCAAGTGAGGGACTGGGACCGGGCGCATTTGTTCACGAACGCAACATGGAACAGGGAAGTGATGTCACGATCGGAGTTGTAGCCTCGATGCGAACCGAAAATGACACAGACGAAATGGATAGCGTGACCGTAACCCGTTGTGGTCTGCGATGGTATAAAAACCGCGTATTGATGAATCAGGATACGGATTCAAAAAATATTTTGCGGTTGCAGGGGAACCGGGACGTAGTTCGGTCGGTATTAACGATGTGTTATGTTGTTTCAGGAAGATTCTTGTTAGCGAATAGTTTTCGCCAGTTTTCAACGGAGATGCTTTGGGATCTTTCCAGAACTTTTCCCTATCACACCGAAAATAAAACTGCCCGGCCGGTGGATGCCTTTGTTTCTACAATACCAATGGTGTACGATTTTGAAGTAAACGATAAATGGCACCAGGTAACCTTCTATAATCCCGAACAGGAAAAAGAAAAGAAGATTGGTATTTCCATTTCAGGAGACCGGGTTAATGGATCATTGGCTCTTGATAAACAAAGATCCTATTACGTGCATGATTTCTGGAATGACAATTTTATTGGAGAGCTGAAAGGAACAGCTAGGCT
>DATDNL010000338.1:0-2714 GCA_036518315.1 Flavisolibacter sp.
AAGATGTAATAGATGTGAACTCTATTGCTATTGTCCGGCCAACGATCGACGTCTATAGTACCAAAGCGGGTAACGGCAATCAGTCACCTAAAACTCTCTATCAACGACTGATGAACCAAATGAAACACATAGGGATAGAAAAGATCACGATTGATCACGGCACCCTCATCACCCATCACGCTGAAACAAAGAAGAGTACGAAGTTCAATGACATTACTGTCAACCTCACCGATATCGTAATTGATTCTTCCACTCAATTTGACAAGAACCGCTTCCTTTTTGCCCGCGATGCGGATTTAACCTTGAAGAACTATTCTGTTCCTACCGCGAACCACTTGTACACCTTCAAAGTTGGCACCATCTCAATAAAAGCCTCCAAGAAGCTAATGGTCGCTAAGAACATCTTACTGCAGCCAAACTATAGTAAATCAGAATTTCAACAGCATGTCAAATTTCAGAAGGAACGCTATGATATCTCTATACCTTCTGTTGAATTAAAAAATACCGATTGGTGGAACCTTTTGAACAATCAGCAATTGCAGGCCTCTTCAGCCAAGATCGGCAATATTAGCGTGTCAGTATACCTCGACAGGCGGAAGCCCTTGGGAGAGACCAATATGAAAGGCTTTCCCCACCAGCTTATAATGAAGGTGCCTACGAAAGTAAACATCCGAAAGCTCATAATCGATGACCTTGATGTGAGCTACGAGGAGTTCAATAATCTTTCCAACCAGTTGGGTAAGGTATCAGTGACAAACATTCACGGCACTATTTTGAATCTGACCAATTCACCTGCTGCCATTAAACGAAACCATGTGTCTACGGTTTCCGTAACTGGCATGTTTATGAATGCTGCTCCCGCAGAGCTTAAGCTGAATTTTGATCTGTCGAAGTACCAGACAGGCGCTTTCGCCGCCGAATTAAACACTCTAAAAGGATTCAGTGGCCAAACGGTAAATCCGATAGCCGAACCTCTTGGCCTCTTCATGGTAAAAAGAGGAGAATTAAAGGAGTTACATTCCAAGGTACAAGGCGACAATGACCACGCCACAGGAAATGTAACAATGTTATATAGTGATTTACACCTCACACCCTTGAAGAAGGACCCTCAGAATCCGGGTGAACTCAAGAAAAAATCGGTAACCAGTCTTATCGCAAACACGATCATTTTGAAGGATGACAATCCTTCGAAGGACGGGACGATACGGAAAGAAGATGCCTCTTTCACCCGTAATTCCGGTACCTTTTTTAACCTTATATGGAAGACGACCTTAGTTGGGATCCTCAAAACCATCGGTGCTCCCACAAAACTCGCGTCTCAATAAGCTAGAGTTATTGTTTAATTCGGCCTCCCCGGGCTTCAAATTGGCTTAATTGCAAAAGCAATCTCGCCTGTATAAACTAACTTGCAGTAAATAACATTTACTCATGAAAAAGACTTTTAAATCGAAGATCGACATGCTGTTGCTGCTGCCGGTCTTGCTGGTTCTGGCAGGAGTAGGTGTTTACGTGGTCCTCAATGGAATTATCGCCGGCGAAATTGCTGTTGGAGTCATTCTCCTGTTTATCCTTTACACTTGTTTGGATACATTTTATACGTTCACGAACGATAACAAACTAAAAATTAGGAGCGGTGTCTTTTACAACCGCGAGATCTATATCAAATCCATTAGAAAGATAAGACCGACAAAAAACCGCAGGGCCTCACCTGCTCTCTCTTCCGATCGCCTCGAAATATCGTACAATAGGTATGGTCGTGTCGTCGTTTCGCCAAACAGGAAGTCAGAATTCATAAGGGATTTGAAAGAAGTAAACCCGCGTATCCGCATAGAAGAAAAGGCTTAGAAGTCATTTTATCATAGAATTTAGATTTTGTTTCGTTATTTGCCGCAAAGCTTCCCTTGAGACAAGGCCTTGTGTATATCAAATACTTTTATCTCATTCTATTGATTCTTTCCGCAGGAACTGCTTCGGCACAATATCTTGTCAGGGGAACGGTCTATGACAGCTCTCACCGCTATCGCATAGAAGCAGTCACGGTGACAAGCACAGGCGGGAAGATGGCGATGACAGATAGCCTGGGCCGCTACCAGATAGTTGTTGGTGAGAGGGACTCGATCTGGTTTTCCTACCTCGGCAAGCCTACTCCGAAGTACCCGGTGCTAAAAATGCCTGACGTCAATCAATTCGATATTGCTCTTAGATTAAGATCGGATATCATGCAGGAAGTCATTGTCCGAAACCGTAGTTACCGCCAGGATTCAATACAGAACAGGAAAGATTATGCAAAGGTCTTCGATTTTCATCGCCCCACTATTGGCAGCATGACGAGCATCGGCCCCACAGGTGCAGGGATTGATCTCGACGAGTTGATTCGCGTCTTCCAGTTCAAGAAAAATAAATCAATGGAAAAATTCAGGGAAAGACTGGAAGAACAGGAAAGGCAGAAGTTCGTCGACCATCGTTTCAATAAAGCGCTTGTGAAACGCCTTACCAATCTCGATGGTGCCAACCTCGATACTTTCATGCTTCGCTATCGCCCTACGTATACCTTCACCTTGATGGCAAGCGAATACGACTTCCAACTGTATATCAAGAAGTGCTTTGAACTATACCAGTCGCCAAAGAGTTTTTGACCTTTATTGAAATGCAGTAAATTGACCCGACAATTTCTGCTATGCGAAGACTTGTTTGCAGTTTCCTGATTCTCGTTT
>DATDNL010000339.1:0-3353 GCA_036518315.1 Flavisolibacter sp.
GAAGTGAAACTGGGACCCTATAAATTCAGAAACGTACCGGTATACGTCTTTAATGATAGTTTCAATATTACCTCCTATCCTTTCCTGGCCGGGCTGGTGGGCAATGATATTCTTCGACGTTTCAATGTGATCCTCAACTACGACAGGAGGGATATTTACCTTACACCCAACTCTCACTTCAACGAGCAGTTCGACTATTCCTACACCGGGATAGAACTCTATTATGTTGACGGGAAGGTCATTATAGGCGATGTGGCTAAGGATTCGCCGGCAGAAAAAGCAGGTCTTAAAGAGGACGATATTGTGTTTGCGGTAAACAAGAACTTCAGCCAGAATCTTCAACAATATAAAGCTGCAATCCAGAACACTGGCGACCGCTTACAAATCATTATACAGCGCGACGGCAACATCATTCAGTATGAGCTGAAAGTGAAAAGCATTCTTAAAAGAAGTAAGCGCTAATAACTCTGCAGTCAATTCAATCCCTCTATATTCCTCTTTTCAGATACTTTTGCAGGCCCGGTTAGCCCCGGCATCCGGGAATCTAAATCTTTGCCAGTGGTCAATTTTGAACGTTTTAGCTTATCGAATGGATTAAAAGTGATTGTTCACCGCGACACCTCTACTCCGATGGCCGTTGTCAATGTGATGTACGATGTGGGTGCCAAGGACGAAGACCCTAACAAGACAGGCTTTGCCCACCTTTTCGAGCACCTGATGTTTGGCGGCTCCATAAACATCCCTGTTTATGACGAACCGCTGCAGATGGCCGGAGGCGAAAACAATGCTTATACAACTAACGACCTCACCAATTATTACATACAGCTTCCTGCAGAGAATTTGGAAACCGCTTTCTGGCTGGAAAGCGACAGAATGTTATCCTTAGCATTCACGGACAACAGTTTAGAAGTACAGCGTAAAGTGGTGTGCGAAGAGTTCAAAGAACACTATCTCAATAAACCTTATGGTGATGTTTGGCTCAAGCTTAGGGACCTTGCCTACGAAGTGCATCCCTATCGCTGGATGACGATTGGTAAAGAGCTATCCCATATCGAAAACGCCAGTTTGCAGGACGTGAAAGACTTCTTCTTCAAGCACTATCGTCCTGTTAATGCTATACTGGTTGTAGCCGGCAATGTTTCGGTAGAACAAGTGAAAGCACTGGCGGAAAAATGGTTTGGACCTATTGAACCGGGGCAAAAGTATACGCGCAAGCTACCGGTAGAGCCAAGACAAACCCGTAGTAAAAGGCTGGAAGTATCAGCCGAAGTGCCGCTGGATGCGTTTTATAAATGCTGGCACATCTACTCCCGTATGGATCATCGCTATTATGTTTCTGACCTGATCAGTGAAGTACTCGGCGGCGGCGGATCGTCCAGACTGTTTCAATCGTTGGTGAAGGAGAAGAAGTTATTTAGCAATATTGAGTGCTACCACTTTGGTACAACGGACGAAGGTTTGCTGGCCATTGAAGGTAAATTGGTGAAAGGAGTGAAAAGAGATGAAGCAGAAGCAGCCGTCAACGAGGTGCTGGAAAAGCTGAAACAGGAAAAGATAAGCGATGCCGAGCTTCAGAAAGTCAAGAACAAGACGGAGAGCATGATTGCCTTCGAGGATATGAGCCTGATGAACCGCGCCAACAGTCTTGCTTATTACGAATTGCTGGGCGATGCTTCACTCATGAATACGGAACTTGACAGGTACAATAAG
This sequence comes from Flavisolibacter sp., assembly GCA_036518315.1. Taxonomy (GTDB): domain Bacteria; phylum Bacteroidota; class Bacteroidia; order Chitinophagales; family Chitinophagaceae; genus Flavisolibacter. The sequence continues at coordinate 1,711 of DATDNL010000339.1, forward strand.
GTGACCATTGAGGATGTAAAGGATTTAAGCAACGAGATTTTTAGAGAGGAGAACGGCACTACGCTTTGGTATTTGTCGAAGAATTAAACAGTAAACTTAACAAGCAATTCGTGGAGAAAACAAAAGGAATACTCAACAGGAAGCAACCGCCGCTAATCAAGGACGCTATTGAACTTGACCTGAAACTAAAGCCATACGAAAAGCATACGCTGAACAACGGCGCAGACGTCTACGTGATCGATGCCGGCGCCGAAGATGTGCTCCAGGTAGAGTGGGTATTTTATGCAGGCAACTGGTTTGAAAACAAAAACCTCGTTGCCGCAAGCACCAACTTCCTCTTAAAGAACGGTACCTCCAAAAAGACAGCTTTCCAGATCAACGAGCACTTCGAATATTACGGCTCTTACCTGAACCGCAATTGCTATAATGAAACGGCCACCATCTCTCTACACTGCCTGAGCAAACACCTCGAAGTATTGCTGCCGGTGGTACGCGAAATGATCGTCGACTCGATATTCCCCGAAGAGGAGATTGGCATTTACAAACAGAACATGAAGCAGCGCCTGAATGTGAACCTGAAGAAGAGCGATTTTGTGGCAGGCCGGCTCATTGATAAATACCTCTATGGCGAAGAACACCCTTACGGTCGCTTCACGAGGTTCGAGGATTTTGACAATGTAACCAGGGAAGAAGTTCAGAATTTCTATAAACAATACTATCAAAGCGGCAAGTTTGTGGTATTCGTTGGCGGCAAGGTGCCATCCAATTTGTTCCCGTTATTAAACCAGTATTTTGGCGATCTCGATTACAAACAGGTAGATGTTGCCAACCTGGCGACCGAACCTGCTGCGGAGAAAAAGTAAAGGGTAACAAATGACACGCAGGGTGTGCAGGGTGCCATCCGTATGGGAATACAGTTTCCAAATCGCCATCACCCGGACTTTCTGAAAGCACAGGTACTAAATAATGTCTTCGGTGGTTTCTTCGGATCGAGGCTGATGAGCAATATCAGGGAGGAGAAAGGTTACACCTATGGCATCTACAGCTATCTTGAAAACCACATCCAGCAGAGCGCATGGATCGTGAGCACAGAAGCAGGCAGGGATGTTTGTGAAGCGACGATTACGGAAGTCTATAAGGAGATGGATATCCTGCGCAACGAACCTGTCGACGATGAGGAGCTGTTATTAGTCCGCAATTATATGATGGGCTCTATTCTCGGCGATCTCGATGGACCCTTTCATATTATCAGCCGATGGAAGAATATCGTCCTGAATGGCCTCGACGAAAGCTATTTCTATAACCAGATCAATACCATCAAGAACGTTTCAGCGGCCGAACTACAGGAACTCGCTAATAAGTACCTCGCCGGCGAAAACTTTTATGAACTGGTGGTGGTGTAAAGGGCGGCCACTCCCCCTGTCCCCCTAAAGGGGAGACCTAGGTTCGAGAATCATTGCGGTTTCGGTTTTTCCTTATTTGAAGATGTCTCAGAGCCGTAAAGGTCTTTAATGTCCACCTTAGAGATATAGCACATTTGACTTAATGGGATTAGCACAAATCGATATCACTCTATAAATTAACCAATTATTAAACTCTTTTACAATTCACAGGCTCAACCGGCTTTACAACCCCCGATTCAC
>DATDNL010000340.1:0-3026 GCA_036518315.1 Flavisolibacter sp.
TGGTCTCTTTCGTCACCGCTTGGTACCGCCATGATCGCACCGGTGCCGTAACCAGCTAACACGTATTCCGAGATCCAGATGGGAATCTTTTTATTGTCGAAAGGATTTAATGCATAGGCGCCGGTGAATACACCACTGATCTTTTTCTCGGCCATGCGTTCTCTTTCACTGCGGCTCTTCACATGAGCGATGTAGTCTTCAACGGCTTGTTTCTGTTCTGCCGTCGTTATTTCTTCAACCAACTGATGCTCCGGAGCTACAACCATGAAGTCGACACCGAAAATCGTATCGGGCCTTGTTGTATACACCCTCATCTTCTCCGTGTGCCCGTCAATGGCAAAATCAATTTCAGCACCACTACTCTTGCCAATCCAGTTGCCCTGCATCTCCTTCATGGCATCGCTGAAGTCCACTTGTTGCAGGCCTTCCAGCAGGCGGTCGGCATATTCAGTGATGCGGAGGTACCACTGGCGCAGTTTCTTTTTCACTACAGGAAATCCGCCACGTTCGCTTACACCATTTATTACTTCGTCATTGGCCAATACAGTACCAAGTGCTTCGCACCAGTTTACTTCGCCGTAACCACAATAGGCAAGGCGATATTCCATCAGGATGTCCTGCTTTGTCTTTTCATCGAAAGCCTTCCATTGGTCAGCGGAGAACTTTCCATTGAGTATCTCGAACTTCTCGTTACGGAGCTCAAACCTTGCATCCGGAACGGGATGATTTGTGTTGCCTTCTTTCTCAAATGCTGCTACCAGGTTCTGTATGGGCTCTGCTTTATTCGTATTGCGATTGAAGAAGCTTTTGAACAATTGCAGGAAGATCCACTGAGTCCACTTGTAGTATTTAGGATCAGAGGTATTGACTTCTCTTGACCAGTCGTAAGAGAAACCGATCTTGTCCAACTGGCTGCGGAAGGTGGCAATATTCTTTGCGGTGCTCACAGCAGGATGCACGCCATGTTCGATGGCATATTGTTCCGCAGGCAGGCCAAAAGCGTCGTAACCCATAGGATGAAGGACATTGAAGCCCTTAAGCCTTTTGTAGCGCGCATAGATGTCGGAAGCGATATAACCCAGGGGATGCCCCACATGCAGCCCGGCGCCGCTCGGGTAGGGGAACATATCCAATACATAATACTTGGGCCTGGAAAAGTCGTTGGGTACCTTGTAGACTCCTTCTTCAATCCATTTTTGCTGCCACTTCTTTTCTATATCTCTGAAATTGTACTCCATGCCCCCAGCCCCTGAAGGGGAGTTTTGATGAGATCCTTTATTGTTACTGTCAGTCATTCTATCCGGTACTTATTTGTAATTACTAAAACACATGTCACCAATCCAGGTTAGCCAATATACGTTTACCCGGCACCTGGAATCATGCAAACCGCGAAGAACATGAAGGAGGGTTAGAGAATCGCAGAGCCATTGCCGCGAAAAATAGTTCCGCCTCACAAAGTTTTGCAAACAATCCTAATCACGTCTTCGCAGGGCAATATTCAATAGCTGGCCATCGTTAGGGAAGGGCAAATTTACGGTATGCCCGTTTAAATGTTTGCAAAACCAAACTGCTAGTCCCGATGCTAAGCACCAATCCTTTATTTTTGTTGACCTGTAAAAATCTGATAGAATGGCTCAAATAAGCAGGGCTGCCGCCCGTCGTGGAAAACCATCGTACTTTATGGCCGTACTCGGTGTCACCATCGTTCTCTTCTTTGTTGGCATCTTTGGGTGGATCTTTTTGAGCGCCAGCAGCTACATAAAGGCTTTGAAGGAGGACGTGAAGGTGAATGTTTATCTACAAAAGAATGTTGCCCAGCCGCAGGTGGACTCCCTGAAAGCCTATATCGCCTCGAAACCCTATACTAAGTCGGTTGAGTATGTAGATAAAGAAACGGCCAAGAAGAACTTCATTGCTACCGGGGAGAAAGATTTCGGTGAGGTGTTGGGTAATGAAAATCCCCTACCGCCCTCGCTCGAGTTTCACCTGAAAGCCGATTATGTGAATTCGGACACGTTGGCCGGCATAAAGGCCGATATGCTACAAAGGCCGCTTATAGTAGAAAGCGTGACCTACCCCGAAGCGGTAATCGCTAAAATGGGGCAAACAGTGCGCCTCATCCTCATTGGTTTAGTTAGCCTGGCAGCTATATTCTCTATTCTTTCTATTGTGCTAATTGACAATACGATCCGCCTGGCCATGTATAGCAACCGCTTTTTGATCAAGACCATGCAGATGGTGGGTGCTACCAGGAGCTTTATCTCAAAGCCAATGAATGTAAGGGCCATCATCAATGGAACCATTTCTGCGCTAATTGCGATGGCACTGATCTTTGGCCTGATCACCATATTTGAAAGCTTCCTGCCCTACCTCCGCGAACTTCGCGACGGCCGGAAACTGACTATTTTGTTTCTCATGCTGCTCATATTAGGTATCGGAATAACCCTTTTGAGCACCTACCGCAGCGTGTCGAAATATTTGAGGATGAAGCTGGATGAACTTTATTAGTTCGAGGTTCGAGGTTTGATGTTCGAGGTTATCCCTCAATTTGAGCAGTTCTTTAATTTTTGGCTAAACCTCGAACTTCGAACTTCGAACGTCAAACTTTTCCTTACTTTGCTGCACTTTAAGTACGTTTCATGGCTACAATAAAAACTACAAGTCCCGCAACTCACGCCAAGCCAACAAAGGTGGCAGGCATGGGTACTTTGTTCGAGAAAACAAACCTGCAATGGATGCTCATCGGCGTCGTTGTGATGGCCCTGGGATTTATATTAATGGCCGGCGGCAAAAGTCCTGATCCCAATGTCTTCGATAAGACCAAGGTATACAGCACTACTCGCATCACCATTGCTCCTATTATTATTCTTGCAGGGCTGGTGATTGAGATCTTCGCCATCTTCAGGCAGCCGAAAAACATCTAAGCCTACTAATGAGTATTGTCGACGCCATTATCATCGCCATAGTGGAAGGGCTTACTGAATTCCTGCCCATTTCTTCCACAGGCCACATGGTTATTACCAGTT
>DATDNL010000341.1:0-2022 GCA_036518315.1 Flavisolibacter sp.
AGGCTACATACCATTTATGTGCAAACAGGTTCTGGTACGGATATCCTACAACGGTGAACTCCGGTATGCAGATATTGAATTCTTCGCTCACCAGTTCAATGGCCTTGTTCATGTTTTCCACGCTCAGGTGCTCGCCGACAAGACTCAGGAAATGCTTCGTCCTCCCGGTGATTACTACCTCGTTCTTCTCAAGATCAACAAAGCGTACCGTGTCACCGATCAGGTAACGCCAGGCACCTGCATTCGTGCTCATTAAAAGGGCATAGTCCTTTCCTTCCTCCACTTCATGAATCATGAGCGCTTCGGGATTGGCCACCATCTTGCCATCGCTGTCGAAATTCTTATCGTTGAAAGGAACAAATTCCATGAAGATGTTGTTATCAAGTATCAGCTTGAGGCCCTTGGCATCCTCATGATCCTTGTAACCAATAAAGCCTTCACTCGATAAATAATTCTCTATGTAAACGATGGGCTTAGCCAACAGTCTTTCGAATCCCTTCTTGTAAGGTTCGAAGGCCACACCACCGTGCACAAAGAAGCCGAGATTTGGCCACATATCGTGAATGGTGTTCAGCTTGTAATGCTCGATGATCATCTCCATACACATCTGGCACCAGGCCGGCACTCCCACTATATAACCAATGTCCCAATCGGGAGCCTTCTCAACGATCTCGTGAAGTTTCTCGTTCCAGTCTTTAATCTTCGCGATGCGACCACCCGGTTTATAGAATGTCTGGAACCAGAAGGGCCGGTTTTTGGCAAGTATCCCACTGAGGTCTCCTGCAAACCAACCTGCTTTTCCCTTCTGCAGATCTGTTGCGCCTCCCAACATCAAAAAGCCTTTTGTAACAGCGTTGCGAGGCAAATGCTCATAGGTAAACAGAGAAAGCAACTGCCGTATATAGTTCACACGGTTGCTTCGCAGCATCTCTTTTGTTACGGGAATATATTTACTGGCGGACTCAGAGGTTCCCGAACTGAGTGCATAATACTTGATCTTTCCTGGCCAAGCCACATCTGGTACACCTTCAAGTGTCTTTTTCCACCAACGATCATAGATCTTATTATAGTCGTGAACGGGCACGACATTCTGGAATTCTTTCCCTACATGCCTGCTCAACAAGATCTCATCGAACCGATACTCCTGTCCAAACTCGGTGAATCGGGCCGTTTTAAGCAGTTTCTTCAGCACACGTAACTGCTGCCTCCTGGGGTCGTTTTCCGGTAAACGCAGGGCAGAGGCAATCGCTTTGGGGATCTTAATATCAATGATTCTCGCCATTCAGATCAATACAATTTACAATAAAGATATCGTGCCAACTCTGGCTTATCCGCCTAAATATCTGTAGTTTTTAATAATAATCGCCGCATCGCGCAAAGGATCATAATCCTTTGCATACCAATAGTCAAGCATCTCCAGGTTTTCGGGTGGAAGGTTTTGCTCCCTATTCAGTGGTATTCCGTTAGGCGCCAACACTCCTTTTCTCAGCACCGGCAACTCTCTTGAATGAAATATATAACCGACCCAGGTCCTTTGCGCCGCAAGACAGAGCAGTCCATTCCTGAAGAAGGAAAGTGGCTTTTTCACCAATAACAAATGAAGAGGGAATAGCAATATGGAAAATACGGAGAACAGAACGTCAATAAGCCTTTTAAGCCTCCGGTTGTTTGACCTTGCCAACTTAAACTCCTCTTCAAGCGAAAAGGTGGTTCCTTTCCTGGTGCTCTCTTCACTACCAATTATGCTGCTACCGGAATAAAGGCTTACCCTCGTGTTTTTCAGTTGCTGAATTTTTTCAATCATCTCCTTGTAAGAGAGTTGACCTGCGCAGAAGATGATCTCCCTGGCATCGGTAGATGAAACTGTATCGCCAAGAGCATCGAGCCTGGATACATAGGCTCCGCCATTGCCATTCACTGCTATGCGACCAATAACCTTATCCGCGAGACCTCTTTGAGAAAGCAAGGTTTTTACTTCCTCAAATTCCTGCTTTGATCCTGCGACGAGTATGTATGGCCTTG
>DATDNL010000342.1:0-3500 GCA_036518315.1 Flavisolibacter sp.
ATATCGCGGGTAGGTTCTACTACAATCATGAATAGTTTTCCTACCTGTTTCAGTCTCGCTTTGTTGGTTCCAGTCTGAAGGTATTTGAGGATCTTATTGAAGGTCTCTGACTCAAAATAGGGAGAGTCGGGCCGGTTGATGAAATAGCATTTAAGAGAGTCATTCTTGAGGATCATTCTTTCAAATCCGAGATCGACCGCAAGCTTACGACAGCGGACCGTAATAAAGAGTTCCTGCACCTGCACAGGGAGTGCACCGAAGCGGTCGATCAGTTCCTGCTCCATTGCCTGCAGCTCTTCTTCTGTTTCGCAGTTATCGAGTCTCGAGTATAAGGACAGACGCTCCGTTATATTCTCGACGTAATCGTCGGGAATGAGTATTTCAAGGTCAGTATCGATGGTGCAGTCCTGTACGAAATCATCCTGCTTCGAGATCTCTTCCTTGAACAGTTCTTTGAACTGAGTTCTCTTCAATTCTTTGATGGCTTCATCCAGGATCTTCTGGTACATCTCAAAGCCAATCTCTGCCATGAAGCCGCTCTGTTCTCCTCCAAGCATGTTGCCTGCTCCACGAATATCAAGGTCGCGCATGGCGATCTGGAAACCACTTCCCAAATCACTGTGTTGTTCCAACGTCTGCAGGCGCTTTCTTGAATCCGTTGGCAGAGTGCTCATTGGCGGCGCCAGCAAATAGCAGAAGGCCTTTTTATTGCTACGGCCCACACGTCCCCGGAGCTGGTGAAGATCACTGAGCCCGAACTGGTGCGCATTGTTTACGATGATCGTGTTTACGTTCGGTATATCGACACCACTTTCGACAATGTTGGTACAAACAAGAACATCATATTTCTTGTCGATGAAATCCATGATACGTTCCTCCAGTTCATGTCCTTCCATTTGCCCATGCGCGAAGCCGATACTTAAATCGGGACAAAGTCCCTTAAGAAGAGCAGCCATTTCAGCGAGTCCGTGCACACGGTTGTGAATGAAGAATACCTGGCCACCGCGCTCTGTTTCATAATAGACAGCATCACGAATAAAGTCGTGGTTGAATACTCTCACTTCCGTTTGTATGGGCTGCCTGTTTGGTGGAGGTGTATTGATGATGGACAGGTCCCTCGCTCCCATCAAGCTGAACTGGAGAGTACGTGGTATTGGCGTCGCTGTTAACGTCAACGCATCCACATTGGTACGAAGAGTCTTGATCTTCTCCTTGTGCGCAACCCCGAACTTCTGCTCTTCATCGATGATCAGCAAGCCAAGATCTTTAAACTTGACTTCCTTGCCCAATAAAGCGTGTGTACCAATGATGATATCGACCTTTCCTTCTTCCAGTTTCTTATAAGTCTCCTTCTTCTCCTTAGACGATTTGAAGCGATTGACATAATCGACAGTGACAGGAAAATCCTTTAGCCTTTCACTGAACGTCTTATAATGTTGGAATGCAAGGATCGTTGTCGGCACTAACACAGCCGCCTGCTTGCCATCGACAGCCGTTTTGAAAGCAGCACGTACGGCAATCTCTGTCTTGCCAAAGCCTACGTCTCCGCAAACAAGCCGGTCCATGGGTGAAGGCGATTCCATATCCTTCTTCACATCTGAAGTAGCCTTACTTTGGTCGGGCGTGTCTTCGTAAATGAAGGAGGCTTCCAGTTCAGTTTGCAAGTAGGTGTCGGGAGCATGCTGAAAACCTTGCTGTGCCTTTCTTTGGGCATACAACTTTATCAGGTCGAACGCAATCTCTTTAACCCGCGTCTTTGTCTTTTCCTTTAATCGGTTCCAAACGTCACTTCCTAGCTTGTTCACCTTTGGCACAGTTCCTTCCTTGCCCGTGTACTTGGCAATCTTGTGAAGTGAGTTGATATTGACATACAGAATGTCGCTATCCTTGTAGATGATACGAACGGCTTCCTGTAGTTTACCATTCACTTCGAGCTTCTGCAGACCACTGTAAACTCCGACTCCATGATCAATATGGGTTACAAAATCTCCCGGTTGCAGTTCCCTTAGTGCGCGAAGCGTAAGCGCTTTGTTCTTGTTGTAAGCCTGTTTGACTTTGTATTTATGATACCGTTGAAATATTTCGTGATCGGTATAGCAAACCAGTTTCAGATCCTGGTCTACAAACCCCTCGTGGATGGATGTGGCAATAGGATTGAATTGGATCTCGGCATTCAGGTCTTTAAAAATAGTGTATAACCTCTCCAGTTGCTTAGGATTCTCGGCAAAAAGGTTCAATTGGAAACCTTTCTTCTCCCAGTCGTTCAGGTCATTGATCAACAGGTCGAACTGCCGGTTGAAGGCAGGCTGCTGCTTCGTATTGAATTCGATCTCGTGATGAAAATTGGTCGGCCGTTCAGGACCAAAGAATACGGTATGACGTTTGGCTAATTGACCGAAGAACTCGTCTGTCTTTACGAATTCATCCAGCTTTATATCCTTCTTTATCAACCTATCCTCTGACTCCTCCGTCTGCTTACTGGCTGTCGTTCCGATAGTATCGATGAACAGCTGGACATCTTCTTCTGTTGTAAGTAATCGCTCTTTCAGTAACTCCTCATCTTGTATCCAGATAACTGTGTTCTCAGGTAGGAACTCAAGTAGAGAGACCTTCTCATCACTTTCAAATTGCGTTTCTACGTTGGGAATGATGGTCACCTGTAACAACCTTCTTTCGCTTAACTGCGTTTCAGGATCGACTATTCGAATCGAATCAACTTCATTACCAAACAACTCAACCCGGTAAGGCTTTTCATTTCCAAAAGAATAAATATCTAAAATGCCACCGCGTACAGCAAACTGCCCGGGTTCATATACAAAGTCCGTTCTCTCGAAGCCATAGTTCACCAGCTTCGCATACAACTCATCAAGGTTCAGCTCATCGTTCGTCTTGATGTGAATGATGTTTGTTGAGATGGCACTGGGGACAACTACCTTCTCAGCCACCGCTTCCGGATAGGTAACCAAGGCTCCTACTCTGTCGCCCGTCTGTGCAGAAAACCTCGTTAAGGCTTCGGTTCGAAGCATCACGTGGGATGAATTCAGCAATCGGTAGTTCTTCCTGTTCTTAAAAGAAGAAGGAAAGTAAAAGAGATTGAGCGCCTCCGTCAGGTTCTCCAGCGTATTATGGAAATAGGCTGCATCTTCTGCATCATTGCATATAAAGACATGGTTCAATTGGCTGGACGACGAGTGAGTGAAGATGGCTGCCGCGACGAATTGAGACGAACTTCCCCTCAGGTTTTTTAGGTAGAGCTTTTGCTTTTGGGCAAAAGAGAGTTTGTCCGCCAGTTGAAAAAGGCGGGGGGATTCTTGATATACTTGCAATAACTCACGAAAACTCATCTACTAGCTGCTCCTAAATCTAAAGACCTGCAAAGATAGTCAGAGTGAAGTAGACCGTCACAAAAGGCGAAGGCAATAAACGAAAAGTCTTCTTAAAATGTTTATTTGATGAATTGTTTAGTGTATTGCTCATTTTTGTTACCGTAGATCTTCAAA
>DATDNL010000343.1:0-2549 GCA_036518315.1 Flavisolibacter sp.
GTAAAGCCGAGCAGGGCAAATTTGCTGATGCTGTAAGAGCCGCCGTTCGGATAGGCAGCAAGGCTGGCAATCGAGCAGAGCGTAAAAATGTGACCGGTCTTGGCTTCCTTCATTTTGGGAAGAAGGGTTCGCGTGAGATGATAAGCACTATAGAGGTTCACCTGGATCATTTCTTCCAAAACTCCATCTTGTTCGTCGGAAACATTACCCTGGATAAAGTTGCCTGCATTGTTTACCAACACATCGATGGTGTCCGCGGAGGTGGCCACCCACTCACCAAATAATTGCGCCTGTTGTTTATTGCCAAGGTCGAAGGCCTTTCCATCAATCGAAACATTGGGAAAGTCCCTCTCCAATTCTTCTATTGACTGCAAGAGAGCCCTCTCGTTTCTCGAGGTAAGATAAAGATCGTAACCGTGCAGGGCAAACATCCTGGCTGTAGCTTTTCCTATTCCTCTTGACGCTCCTGTTATAACAGCATTCATGTAGATTCAATTAAATTTGACGCGGATACAAATCTAACCTCTATTCCAACGTTCATGAAATACAAGCACCTGTTCTTCGACCTTGACCACACGCTGTGGGATTTTGACGCCAATGCAAGGGCAACTCTTCAACAATTGCATATCGACCTGAAACTGGTGGACAAAGGCATTGACAATTTTGACATGTTCTACAGGAACTACCTGGAACACAATGAAAAACTTTGGGCAAGGTATCGCAATGGTTATATAAAGCAGGAAGAGCTACGTATCAAAAGAATGTGGCTGACACTTTTGGATTTCAAGATTGCTGACGAAGAATTGGCGAGGCAACTAAGCGAGTTATTCCTTCAACTGCTGCCTTCCAGGACCATTCTTTTTCCGGACACGAAAGAAGTGCTCCAGTCTCTTGAACACAAGGGGTATGGATTGCATCTCATTACCAATGGGTTTGAGCTAACACAACATAGCAAGTTAAAGAGCTCTGGCCTCGAAGGGTTCTTCAAGAACGTTATTACTTCAGAAGGGTCCAATAGCCTGAAACCACAGAAAGAGATCTTCGATTTTGCACTGGCCAAAGCTGGTGCGAAGGTGGAAGAAAGCCTGATGATCGGAGACAGCATTGAAGTAGATATCGCAGGCGCCATCGCTGCCGGGATGGACCAGGTACATGTAAATTACAATGGGACTGAGCAAAGCCTTACTCCGACGTATACGATCACTGCACTAAAGCAACTGGAAGCGTTTTTATAAAAAAGTCCCGCTAAAGAACGGGACTTTCCTTTAGTAGCAAGCAACGTTAGACGCCTTACTGCACTTGTGATAAGGACAAGTTTTGCTTGTGTTGGTAGTTGTTTTCTTCTTGCCGCTGCTTTTAAGAGCTGTTGCGGTAACTCCTGCTGTAAAGAGCAGACCCGCACTGGCAATTAGTACATATTTTTTCATGTAAGGGAATTGTCCCTTTAAGTTAGAACAATTATTTGGATTGAAAATGCGGAGAATAATTTACTGAACTCTGCAGCTTACGCGATGCGCAGAATATTGACGGACGAGCGGAAGCCTACCATTTTGCCAGGACAGTCATGCCACCCTTCACCTTTTGGTTGATGCTCACCTGTACTTTAGCATCCAGCGGCAGCAGTAAGTCGACGCGGGATCCAAACTTGATAAAGCCCATCTCCGCTCCCTGTTTCACCACATCGCCTGGCTTTAAATAATTGACGATCCTTTTTGCCAGTGCTCCTGCAATTTGTTTAACGAGAAGCTCCTTGCCTTTGTGGCGATATACCACGCTATGTCTTTCGTTATCGGTAGATGATTTTGGATGCCAGGCGACGAGGTACTTGCCTTTGTGATACTGGCTGTATAACACCTCACCGCTGACGGGATTCCTGTTGACGTGCACATTCAATGGGCTCATGAAAATGGAAAGCTGCAAGCGTTTATCCTGGAAGTATTCATCCGGCTGAACTTCTTCGATCACTACGACGGTACCGTCGCAAGGAGCGACTACCACCTCCTCGTCATCTGTGTAACTCCGGTTAGGAATACGGAAGAATGAAAGGATGAAGATCAGTAAGCCGACAATAGCGAGGCCGATAATCCAACCAAGGATCGGGTAACGGGGTGAGATCAATAAAACAGTTAACCATAACACGACCGCTGTGATAGCAGTACTGATCAAAATAGTAGCAAGTCCCTCTTTGTGTAATCTCATCTTTAATATTGAGGTCTCAAAATTAGGTAGAGATTGGGATGTATCCATCAGCTGTTTCGCCAGTCTAAATAGTCAATGGGGAACTACATTGAACTTTCGCAGTGAACAGACTAAGAGTTTGTAGCCCTGATGGAAACTGTCAACCTTAGGTGAATTGTAATCGAGAGGCACATTGAAACAGTCTTTCGAGGCAAGAAACCATTATTAAAGGTATTGGTCTGATTAGGCTCAGCCGGAATACGACTGAGATATCCCTATAACTCCCTTATTGATACCGCTCAGTATCCTTATGTTGTCCTTATGCTTTCACCGTCTTGTTCCTTTGCGACCAACATGTCCTTGCCTTGCGA
>DATDNL010000344.1:0-2683 GCA_036518315.1 Flavisolibacter sp.
ATGGCAACAATACCCACCCAATAATAATGGGCTGCCTTTCGGGCCGCATCCGCATCGCGGTTTTGAAACAGTGACTTTTATTCTCGAGGGGGACCTCGTGCACAAAGACAGCGGTCACGGCGCCAGTCAAATCAAGGCCGGAGGAGTTCAGTGGATGACAGCCGGAAAGGGATTGGTCCATGCGGAGGTTTCGTCGGAAGACTTCAAAACAAATGGCGGTCCTCTTGAGATTCTACAGTTATGGTTAAACCTGCCCGCGAAGTATAAGATGATGGAGCCAAGGTACATTGGCTTGCAAAAGGAAGACATTCCAACCTCGGAACTTGACGACGGGAAGGTGATCGTCAATGCAGTTTCCGGCAATTGGAATGGAGTAAAGGGTCCGATCGATCCTTTGTACGATATAGAACTCGCCAGCATCAATTTGAAGGAAGGCGGCACGGCCAGTTTTGCAGTGCCAAAGCAAAAGAACATTCTCCTGTATGTGGTGAAGGGCGATGTCAACGTTAATGACAGAGATGTAACGATGCACCAGCTGGTTAAATTTGGTAACGACGACGAATCGATTGACGTTAAGGCAAAGACTGACGCGATTATACTGTTTGGCCATGCTACTCCTTTTCGCGAACCTTTTGCAGCTTATGGTCCATTTGTGATGAATACGAGAGAGGAGATCAACCAGGCATATGAAGATTATAATAGCGGTCTGTTTGGGACCAATGATCTAAACTAAAAAACATTAAGAATCTTTCTTTACAAAACTGATTTTACCCGTTCGCTCCATATAGGCCTCTTGTATTTTATCCAGGTTACCCAGTTGTACTTCCAGCCGCAGGTCTTCCATAATGTCGTGTTCCGTGATATTTACGCGGTGCATATTTTCTTTCAGGAAGGTTCCATCACGGTACAGCAAGACCTTTTCGCCCTTGACTTTTGCTCCAAACCATTTATTATAAATAGAAAGTTTGGCAAAGAGCTTATGAACGAGGATAATGACAATCATTGATACGATGGTCGGCACGAAAGGCGTCGCGGCAACTACTCCCCTGCTCAATATTCCGCCGATCAGGAATGTAATGATCTGGTCAAAAGGTTCACCCTTTCCGAACGGGCGCATTCCAGCCATACGTATGAGTAATAAAGCTGCAATGAACATCACTGCGGAACGGGCAGCTATTTCCAATGAACTGATATTTTCGTTGATGCCCCACCATTCGTTCAAGAATTTCATAGTATTCTTTTTTACTCTTCAACAAAAAAAAGTGCCAGACAAGTTCATCTAATAGGATATGGTTGGAAGTTTGCGAAACAATCACCACTATGGCAAATTTGTTTCAACCACTTAAGATCAGATCTCTGGAATTGAAGAACCGGATAGTCGTTTCGCCGATGTGCCAGTACAGCAGCATCGATGGCTTTGCCAATGACTGGCATTTGGTCCATCTCGGAAGCCATGCTGTAGGCGGTGCATCGTTGGTATTGTTCGAGGCAACCGCAGTGTCACCGCAAGGAAGGATTACTCCTCATGACCTTGGCATTTATAAGGACGAACATATTGCGTTCCTGGAACGCATTGCTGACTTTATCAAAGGGCAAAATTCTATTCCGGGGATTCAGCTTGCCCATGCAGGCAGAAAGGCCAGCCATCACCGTCCCTGGGATGGAAATGCGGCTCTAAAGGAAAACGAAGGTGCGTGGACGACAGAGGCCCCGAGTTCCATTCCTTATAAGGATGGAGAACCCATTCCACATGAACTCACAAGGGATGAGATCAAGAAGACCGTTGCTGACTTCAAGCGGGCTACTCTAAGAGCCATAGAAGCAGGCTTCGAGGTTATTGAACTACATGGTGCGCATGGTTACCTGATCCACGAGTTTTTATCTCCGTTGAGTAATCAGCGAAAAGATGAATACGGAGGAAGTTTCGAAAACCGGGCGAGGTTCTTATTGGAGATCACGGATGCGGTTAGAGAAGTTTGGACGGATGAGAAACCGTTGTTCGTTCGTATTTCTGCAAGCGACTGGGTAGAAGGAGGATGGGATATAGAAGAATCGGTGGAACTGGCGAAAGTTCTTAAGACCAAAGGCGTTGACCTCATTGATTGTTCGAGTGGGGGAAATTCGCCAGGGCAAAAGATTTCTTTAGGCCCTTTATACCAAACTCCTTTTGCTGAGAGGATTAAAAAAGAAGCGGGTATTTTGACCGGCGCCGTCGGCCTAATCACCACAACAGAGCAGTGCGAATCCATCATTAGCAAACAGCAGGCTGATGTTGTTATTCTTGCCAGGCAGCTTTTGCGGGAGCCCTACTTCCCGCTCCATGCGGCACACGACCTCGGTGTTGATGTTCCCTGGCCACCACAATACGATCGTGCGAAGAAGTATTGATGGCACGAAATTGTTTGTTTGATTGAGCATTCTGGTTGCCCGTTACTGAAGGGCATGAACATTTATAAACACAAATGATCTTTTTATGGCTGACCGAAATAACCAGGCTCCTTTGAAGGACAATATGACCAGCAAAGGTCATGGTCCGCAGAGCACAGACAAGGCTCCTGGCGAAGAAACCTCCCAGGATCTGCAAAATGTAGTACAGGAGACACAAAAGGGAAAGAACAAAGTAGATGGCGATCCAACAAAGGAAAGTGACCAGCCTATTGAGCAAGGGCGAGACTAAGGTTCG
>DATDNL010000345.1:0-5400 GCA_036518315.1 Flavisolibacter sp.
TTAATTAGAAAAGGATTTTAAAATTAAGCCACAAATAACTTCGTAAAGCTTAAAATGAATTTTGTCGGTACAACTCGCGATTCTATATTTGCGCCGGAGAGATGGCAGAGCGGTCGAATGCGGCGGTCTTGAAAACCGTTGACTGTAACAGGTCCGGGGGTTCGAATCCCTCTCTCTCCGCCAAAAGCCTTCCATGAAATGGGAGGCTTTTTCATTATAGGCGCGACGACCTGCTAAACGCTGGTAACTGCTTCCGGGAAACCAGCTGACATCCAGTGCTGACCGATCATTCTTTAAAAGTTAGACAAACGGCTTTATGACTGTTTCAAAGATTCAAAAAGAAAAGGCAGAACAGTTGTCACAGTTTCATCATTAAACGGACATGATGGAAAACTCGTGGGATGTCGGAAGCTCGAAATTATTTGATACATGTAGCCACAAAGCGATTGCAACTCCAAGCATGGGAATAGCTGCTTTTTTGGGATACCCCCAATTGCGAAATAATACAATTGGGAGAAATAATCGAATCTATCACCCGCATCGTCAATGCCGTTGACGTTCCAGTCACCGTCGGTATAGAAGGCGGCTACGGAAACAACCTTGATGAAATAATTGAGTCGGCAAAAAAAATTGCAAACAGGAATTGTAGGTATCAAGATTAAAGACAGCATTAATTTAAGTCCAATTCTGATTAACAAAGACTTGGCTTGTGAAGAATAGCTGCAATACATTCACTGTCGTATTCCTCAGGGCTTCACTTACTGATAAACGCCGGACTAATGCATTTTATACAACACCGGGTTCACTCCAGGAAAAATTATCCGAATCAATTAGACGCCGCAATAAATACAGCGAGCAGGCGCAAACTGCATTTTCGCGTAGCGAGTAGGGAAAAAAGAAACGATAGCAACACTTGTCAAAGAATCAATGCCCTCATAAACATTCTTGCTAATTCTTCAATCAGTGTGGCTTTCATCAGACTTGACTCCAAACTCAGACCCGCAGCTCCCGGGCCATGCAGTCTGCCGCCGCCTTTCATTGCTTAATTCACATTCAAGATAGTATCGTTGGAAACAATATTGCCATTGAAGGATTTGGTCGAAATCAGGCTTTTCCAATACTCACCTGCCTCCGTAAGCGTAAAATCGCTATTGACATCAGGCAAAGTCTTTGGAAAGAAGTAGGCATATCTCTCAACGTAAGGGGTGCTGTTCATCCAATCGGTCGCCAACTTCATGAAGTATTCATGAATCACCGCGGATGAACGGTTAACATTTGCATTGAATTCTGTTACCCATATCGGTACTCCAGGGTAAGCTGCATGTACTTTTTGCATGTAATTCGTGAATCGATTGAATATCGCTTCTGCCGTCAGGGAATCAGTTGCTTTATTATTGAATTGATTACCCCAGTCGTACCAATGAACAGGTATAAAATCAATTCGAAGCTTTTCCTGCTGCGCTTTGGCCATAAACCGGGTTAGCCATCTTCCATCGCCGATAGCCTGGTCCTGGGTAGTGACAGGAGCTCCGAGCCGTAACCCCGTCTTTTGCATGATCTTATACCTGGCAACTGCGGTGTCTATATTCGGTATATTCGACTGGTTGGTATTATCCGGCTCGTTGAACGACAACAGGTGATCCACATCTGGCCTTTCCACCAAATATTTTACATTATTGTCGTTGCACGTGTACTTGCCCCAGGTCATGGGAACAAACTGTTGCCCGGGGAAGGAAGACCGGTTCAAACTCCATCCGTAAAACCACTGGGAACCAGACGCCAGCACCGCGGCGTCCTGGGTGGAGCCTGTGCCCTTTTTGTCAGGATTATTGATCCGTATATACCTAATATAAGAAATGTTATTTCGTAGACGCGCGGGCAGGTCCGCATTGATAGTACTATCGATAGCTACATAGCAAACAGATTCACCAGTACCGTCACTATTCTCAGCAAAGACAGCCATATAACCTTTTGGTAGTCGAAACGATATTACCTGGTCTTCGTAACCGGCAGGCATGGGGGTAAAGAGTGGATCTTCCAAACTATAAGAGCTATAAATAGAATCCGGCGAAAGTTGGACTTTAGGCATACCAATATTCTCTTTCTTTGAAATGGTAAGCATTCTTCCCTCTCCGAAACCCAGCTCATTTATCAAGCCCAATGTATCATTGGAAGTCGCTTTCGTTGTCTCGGAAACACCAGGATTTTTTTTACACGATGTAACAAACGCAAATAAAAGAATAAC
This sequence comes from Flavisolibacter sp., assembly GCA_036518315.1. Taxonomy (GTDB): domain Bacteria; phylum Bacteroidota; class Bacteroidia; order Chitinophagales; family Chitinophagaceae; genus Flavisolibacter. The sequence continues at coordinate 2,246 of DATDNL010000345.1, forward strand.
TACGATTTTAGTATAGCACATTGTATATGTTTTATAGTTTCGACGTTCTATTTAACGAATTGGAGAACGAACTTGTATCTCCTGCCAATTCTAAATTTCAACACAAGGTATACAAGCAACAAAAGGAATCCGGTGGCTATCGTGTCTTGAACAGACAACCCCTCACATTTGGTACAGTATAACCACAGGCTCGAAGTTTCTGACAGATTTTAATGAAAATGTAAATGCTATTTCAGGACAAAAAGACGGCTATAAACGTGTTATTAGAAAGAGTGCCAGTAAAACAAAGCTGTGATTAACGTCCAAAAGACGCAAAGAGCAGCAGTATGCTTCTGCATAGTCATGCAAAGACATCTATAGTTTTACCACCCTATCAGTGCGGGCAACATTTAATAACTGTTCTAGTGCCAATCCGGATTTTGCACCAGGTTTGAATTTGCGTCTAGTTCGCTCTGAGGAATCGGAAAGATTTCTGACTTAACGCCCCTATAAGACGGAGTATAACCTGGTATGTTGTCAGCAATCGCTGCTTGGAATGCTTGTTGCACCATTCCCCAACGCTTCAGATCAAAGAAACGAAGTCCCTCGCAAGCGAGTTCCACTCTTCTCTCGTGTCTCACAATTGTCCTCAATTGGCTTTGACTGAGTCCGGTGCCTTCTACTTTTTCCACCGTTGGCATCTTCACCCTGTTCCTGACCATATCAACCAGGGCGTAAACGTCGTTCAGTTGATTCAGTTCTACCAACGCCTCGGCACGCATCAACAGAACGTCTGCGTATCTCATCACGATAAAGTCCTGCCCCCCGGCGGAGTATACGGATATCCCAGTAGATGATGCAGCGTTCCGAATGTATTTTTTCAACCCGTATTTGGTAGCTGTATTGCCTTTAAATGTCGCTTTACTATCAATCAGGAAAGTGTCCTTGTTAAAGTAGACCGTCGCCGTCAGCCTCGGGTCCCTGTTGGCTTTCTCATTGGCAGAACTATATAGAGGTGATTGTGTGATAGATAATCCATCGGTACAATAATAGTCTTTTACGAGGTTGGGCATTGGCTGTTCATCTACCTTCGGAAGGGGCAAATAGGTAGATGAAAACGTTTCCCCATTATTGGATGCGTTTTGAACGAAACGAACGGAAAAGATTATTTCTTTCGAATACTCTCCCTGCTCGGTAAATAATTGCGAATAGGTCGGGTTAAGTGAATAGCCCAGACCCATGACGGCAGTGGTGGCGCCTAATGCATTTTGATAGTCTTTGTTATACATGTAAAAGCGGGCCATTAGACTTAGTGCTGCTCCCTTGGTGGCATAGCCGTATTGTTCGGCCGGATAAACCGTCGGAAGCGCGTCCGCTGCAGCTTTAAGATCTTTAATGATCTGATCGGACACTTCCCGGTAAGTATTCTTCGGAACATATGCCTCATCTAAAGTCTGCACTTTCAAAATCAGCGGAACATCTTTATAGTATACCGCGAGGTTCATATAGAAAAGAGCTCGCAGAAAATACGCCTGGCCAAGCAATTGCTTTTTCTTGTCGTCGGAAATACTTGTTGAAGGAATCTTGGAAATGTTTTCGATGGCAGCATTCGCCCTCGCAACCCCCTTGTAGGAAGATACCCATAATGCGCTAAAAAGAGCTCCACTAGGATCAATGTTTGCGATCATAAAGTTGCCAGGGCCTTCAAACTTGTACGAGTTATAGCAGTTGTCGCCGAAATTGTCATACATAGGAAGCCCGGCATTACCGTTTAGATTTCCACTGTACAAAATACGATCCTGGAGGACGTCATAGATACCGTTAATTCCGAGAAGAGCGTCCTGTTCTGTCTTCCAAAAATTAGTTTCACCAATTTGTGTTAGCGATTCCTTATTTAGAAAATCCTTAGAACATCCGGCAAAAAATACGAGGCTTAATATAGCAATCCACTTCTTCATAACTCAGAATTTAATGTTTAATCCAAAACTGACAATCTTGTAAAGAGGAGTCAATTGATCGGTTGCATTTCCTCTTTGTCGTTCAGGATCGAAATCTTTCAGTTTTGTAAACGTTAGAAAATTTTGTCCGGCAACATAAAAACGCAATACGTCAATACCGGTTTTCCTGGAAACACGTGAGGGCAAAGAATAGCCTAATTCAATATTCTTAAGCCTCAAATAGGATGCGTCGTGAATATAGAAATCAGAAACGACCGAATTGTTAGGCCCCCCTAATCGAGGCAGGGTTGTTGACGGTTTACTGACAGTCCACCTGTCAATCCAATACGAAAGAACATTGTTCCTGTCTCCCTCCATTGGAAGTTGTCCATTATCATTCAGCAAACGGTCGATCCGCTGGACTCCCTGGAAAATAAAGTTGAAGTCAAACTCTTTATAGCTCAGGCTACCATTGAAATTGTAAGTCCATTTTGGGAAAGGGTTTCCTATGACTGTACGGTCGTATGCATCAACGACGCCATCTGGTTTGCCGCCTGGTCCTGACAGATCAGCAAACTGAAAATCACCAGGAGCGGTTTTGTTGCTCCCAAATTGCTTAGGAGCACTATTCACTTCGTCCTGCGTTTGGAATATTTTCAGAACTTTATAGCCATAATAGGCTCCAAACGGCTGACCGATCCTGATGATGGTTTCTCCATTAATGGTTTCAACACCTTTGTCGCCGAGGCCTGTTACCTTGTTATCTGCAAACCGACTAACGCTTCCCCCGACAGAATAGTTCAACTTAGATATTCGACCCCTATAGTTTGCCGTAAGTTCCACACCGCTGTTTACCATGCTGGCCGCATTCTGGGCTGCAAGATTTGTCACACCGATTGTGCTGGGTATGGGGAAGTTCGCATAAAGTAGATCATAGCTGTTTCTCTTAAAATAGTCGGCAGTAATGCTAACACGGTTATTAAAAAGAGACCCGTCCAGGCCGAGATCATACTGTTTGATTGTTTCCCACGTAATGGTGGGATTGGCAAGGCTGGTAACCGCGACTGCGCCTACGACGACGTCATTACCCAAAAGGTAATCGAGGTTGGTATTATAGGTTTGTTCAAAGATGTAATTCCCGATATTGTCATTCCCCGTAATACCCCAACTTCCGCGAATCTTTAAATCGGAAATCCATTTTATGTTATTAAAGAAATCCTCCTGGCTTATGCGCCAACC